>JAEYWB010000710.1 GCA_023429275.1 Planctomycetota bacterium | reverse complement strand
GACATGAAGAGCCGCTTTCCGGACGGGGTGAGCGCGGCGATCGTCTACGACACGACGCCGTTCATCCAGGAGTCGGTCAACGAGGTGTTCCACGCCCTCCGGGACGCGGTCATCCTCGTCGCTCTCGTGGTCCTCGTGTTCCTCCAGGGGTGGCGGGCCGCGATCATTCCGCTCGTCGCGGTGCCCGTGGCCATCGTCGGGACGTTTGCCGCCATGGCGGCGTTCGGGTTCAGCCTCAACACGCTGACGCTGTTCGGACTCGTGCTTGCGATCGGGATCGTGGTCGACGATGCGATCGTGGTGGTCGAGGCGATCGAGCATCACATCGAGCACGGCCTCGCCCCGCGCGATGCCGCAATTCGGGCGATGGACGAGGTCTCCGGCCCTGTCATCGCTGTTGCACTCGTCCTTTCAGCCGTGTTCGTCCCCTGCACGTTCGTCACGGGGATCATCGGTGAATTCTTCCGTCAGTTCGCCGTGACGATCGCGGTCTCGACGGTGATCTCGGCCTTCAACTCCCTGACACTGAGCCCCGCGCTCGCCGTGCTCCTCCTCCGTTCCAAGGCGGAACGGACCGCCGAGGCCCTGCCGAGACCCGGGATCGTCCTCATCGGGGTCTGGGTGGCCTGGCAGTTCGCCGGGCCGCTCCTCACCTCCGCAATGCAGACACATCCTGCCTTCGCCGAGTGGGCTTCCTACGGGCGTCTCGTGGCAGGGGCCGTCGGCCTGCTCGTGACGTGGCTCCTCGCCGGCCTACTCAACCGGCTGCTCACCTGGTTCTTCCAGGCCTTCAACGTCGTCTTCTGGTGGATGACCGAAGGGTACGTCCGCATCGTCAGCGGCATCCTGCGAGTCTCGGTCCTGGGCCTTGCGGTCTACGTCGGGATGCTGTTCCTGACGCAGAAGGTCTTCGTCGAGACTCCGACCGGATTCATCCCCGCACAGGACAAGGGATACCTGCTGGTCAACCTGCGGCTGCCGGACGCCTCGTCGCTCGAGCGGACCGACCGTGTCATGAAGCAGATCGAGGGGATCGCCGGCGAGATCGACGGCGTCGAGCACACCGTCGCAATCGCGGGACAGTCGCTCCTCATGCAGGCGAACGCGTCGAACTTCGGCTCGCTGTACGTCATGCTCGAGCCGTTCCCGCAACGTGTTCCGAAGAAGCTTTCGAGCGAAGTGATCGCAGCGCGGCTCCAGGAAGCGCTCCTGGCGAAGATCGACGACGGCCTGATTGACGTCGTGGGGGCGCCGCCGATCGACGGCCTCGGGACCGCCGGCGGGTTCCGGATCATGGTCGAAGACCGCGGCGACAACGGCCTCGTCGAGCTGCAGGCGATGAGCCAGAAGATCATGGATGCGGCCGAACAGACCGGGAAGTTCCGCGGGCTGTTCACCAGCTTCCGGGCCAACGCCAGCTGGCTGTCGATCGAACTCGACCGGGAGGCGGCGCGAAAGCTCAACGTCTCGCTCGCCGAGATCTTCGATACGCTGCAGGTGAACTTCGGATCGCTTTACGTCAACGACTTCAACCGCTTCGGCCGGACCTGGCAGGTCAACATTCAGGCCGATTCCGGATACCGGATGCGGGAGCAGGACCTGAAGCGACTCAAGGTCCACAGCGCGAACGGCGGCATGGTCCCGCTCGCGTCGGTGGCAGCCGTCAAGGAAATCAGCTGACCCGTGCTGCTGACCCGGTACAACCTCTACACGACGGCTGCGGTGAACCTCGACGTTGCGCCGGGCGTGAGCTCGGGCGAGGGGCTCGTCCTGATGGAAGACATCGCCCGGCGGGAGCTCATCTCGACGATGCGGGCCGAATGGACCGAACTGGCTCTCCTGCAGCAGATGGCAGGGAACACCGCCATCATCGCGTTCCTCCTGGCGGTCGTCCTGGTGTTTCTCGTCCTGGCGGCGCAGTACGAGAGCTGGTCGCTGCCGCTGGCGGTGATCCTGGTGGTGCCGATGTGTCTCCTCTGTTCGATCGCAGGGGTGATCGTGGCGCATATGGACGTCAACATCTTCACGCAAATTGGCTTCGTGGTTCTCGTGGGTCTCGCGTGCAAGAACGCGATCCTGATCGTCGAGTTCGCAAGATCGCGCCGCCAGGCGGGGGTGAGCCTGAAGGAATCGACCCTGGAGGCGTGCCGGCTGCGACTGCGGCCGATCATCATGACCTCGCTGGCGTTCATCTTCGGCGTCATCCCGCTGGTCATCGGCGAGGGGGCCGGGGCCGAGATGCGGCGGACGCTCGGAACGGCGGTCTTCGCCGGGATGCTCGGCGTCACCCTGTTCGGAATCTTCCTGACGCCGCTCTTCTTCTATGTCATCCAGGGGGTGACGGAGTGGGCCTGGCCGGCAAGGTCGAAGGAAGCGGACGAGATCCCCGTGGAAGCGATCGCGGCGCATTAGGATGTCGCCTTTTTCTCCGTGAAGGACCGTTCCTCCACGGAGCGTCAGGCGACATTCGTCGAGCAGAATGCTCTAGTGCTTTGTCACACGAAGGATTTTGGGTTGCGCCCATTAGCCGGCGGGCGCTAGCCCCCGGTTCGAACCGGACGCTAGCGCGGTCCGGCTAATCTCGGCTAATCTAACGAACCCCAAGTCCTGGCTATGCCAAAACACTAGTATCGAGCGGTGCGTATGTCCTCCGCGTCGGGCCGAAGCCGCCGCCACCGCCGCTCCGCTGTGATCATGATGCCGAACCTCCGAATTCTGGCGTTTCTCGCTTCCCTCCTACTATCGGTCGCCGCAGAGAGCCGGGCTGACGACCCGACCATCGCGAACGGCGGATTCGAAACGGACGCCGACGGCGATCGCTGGCCGGACGGATGGGGAAAACTCAAGTCCGGAGCAACGTGGGAGAGCGAGGAAGCTTCCGGCCGGGCGAATCATTTCCTCCGACTCCGCGCGGAGCGGGCGGGAGAGACGGTCCTGCTCTATCGCCGGCAGACCATCCCGGCCGACGTGAAGGCGCTCGAGCTCTCGTGGCGTTGGCGGGTCAGCAATCTGAAGCTGGGCAAGCAGTCGCACCACGACGCGCGCCTGATGCTCGGCTGGCTCGATCGCCAGGAGAAGAAGATCCCGGGAGCCCCGGGGGCGCCGTATGTCCGCAGGAACACGGACGGCTGGGTCGAGAAATCGGTCAGGTTTCTGGTTCCGGCCGAAGCTCGAACGCTCGAACTGATGCCGGCGCTGCTGGAAGTGGAGTCCGGGACGCTCGAACTCGACGACATCGCACTTCGCGCCGTCGACCCCGCCCCGATCGAAGCGGAAGAGAAGGCGGCCGCCGAAGCCAGGGTCGTCAAGCAGGCCAGGGAGGCCGCCGTCCGCGGTGACAAGGCGGCAAAGCTGCTCGCCGCGAATGGCTCGCTCATCACGAACGGCAACTTCGAGACGGCAAACAGGAAGCAGGACTCCATGCCGGACGGCTGGGGCCTTCCCGGCAGCGGCTCGTGGGAGAGCGAGGGGGAAGGTGCAGCGGCCAACCGGTTCCTGCGGCTCAAGTCGCCCGCCGCGGGGGAGACGGTCCTGCTCTACCGGCTGATCGACATTCCTTCGGACGCCGGTGCCCTCGAACTCTCGTGGCGGCAACGGGTGAGCGGCCTGAAGCCGGGAAAGCTCCCGTGGTACGACGCCCGGATCATGCTTCACTTTAAGGACTCCGCGGGGAAGCAGATGCCCAACTCCCCGGCGGCCCCCGCGACGCGAAAGGACACGGGCGGCTGGATCGCAAGGACCACGAGCTTCCTCGTGCCGAAGGGAGCGGTGTCGCTCGAACTCATGCCGTCGCTCTTTCAGGTCGAGTCGGGGACGTTCGACCTCGACGACATCGTTCTCCGGCCGACAGATCCTGAGCCACTCCTTGCTGCCGCCTCGCGGCGAGCGGAGGAAGAGCGGCTCGCCAATGTCCCGCCCGAGGAGCCGCACCGTGCGAAGTGGCCGCCGCCGCTTCATGTGGACGGCAACAAGGTCCTCACGCCCGAGGGGAAGCCGGTCATCCTCCAGGGTGTAAACGTCGTCAGCCTCGAGTTCCTCCTCCGGGGAGATCATGTCCTGAAGTCGTGCCAGGTCGCCGTGGACGAATGGAAGAGCTCGATCATCCGCCTGCCGGTGAAGGAGAGTTACTGGTTCGGCCGTGAGCCGGGCCAGACCGACGGTGGGGCCTCGTACAGGAAGCTGGTGGAGGATGCGGTGACGATGGTCGCGAACCGGGGAGCGTACGTGCTGCTCGACCTGCACCGCTTCCGGGCTCCGAAGGCGGAGCACGTCGAGTTCTGGCGGGATGCCGCGACGAAGTACAAGGACCATCCTGCGGTGCTGTTCGACC
This sequence comes from Planctomycetota bacterium, assembly GCA_023429275.1. Classification (GTDB taxonomy): domain Bacteria; phylum Planctomycetota; class Planctomycetia; order Planctomycetales; family Planctomycetaceae; genus Planctomyces_A. The sequence continues at coordinate 9,541 of JAEYWB010000710.1, read as the reverse complement.
TGTTCAACGAGCCGCACGGCACTTCGTGGGAGGTCTGGCGAAACGGCGGATTCGTCGCCGAGAACGGGGCTCCTGCCGATGAAGACGCGTTCCTCTCACCGGAGGAGAAGGCGAAGAACGCTCGAGGGTTCGAGTCGGTCGGGATGCAGAAGCTGATCGACGCGGTTCGCGAGACGGGGGCGAAGAACATCGTCGTCGCCGGCGGACTCGACTGGGCGTACGACCTGACCGGGATCGCCAGCGGCTACGCGCTCGACGGCCGGGGCGGCAACGGCCTCATGTACTCGACGCACATCTACCCGTGGAAGTCGAACTGGAAGGAGAAGGTCCTGATCGTCGCGGCAAAGCATCCGGTGCTCGTCGGCGAAGTCGGATGCGACATCAAGAAGATGGACTTCATTTCGGCGGAGAACCAGGAGAACCCGTATACCTGGGCGCCGGACATGCTCGGATTCCTGCAGCAGCACGGCCTCCACTGGACGGCCTTCTCATTCCACCCGAGCGCATCGCCGGTCATGATCACCGGGTGGGACTACACTCCGACACCGTTCTGGGGAGCATTCGCCAAACGTGCCCTGGCCGGCGAGCAGTTCCCGAGAGACCGTCCGAGATAGTGCCCGGGCGATGGGGATTCAGCTTCCAGTCGCACTGCCGAGCGATTCGAAGAGGGATTTCACGGTCGGCATGTCGACCGGCTTCAGCAGGTGGTGGTCGAAGCCTGCCTGGCTCGAGCGGCGGCGGTCGTCTTCCTGGCCCCAGCCGGTGAGAGCGATGAGGGTGATGTCGCGATTCTCGGCCCGGTCGCGGATCCGGCGGGCGACCTCGTAGCCGTCCATTCCCGGCATGCCGATGTCGAGGAGAATCACCGTCGGGTGATAGCTGCCGAGCGTCGCGAGGGCGGTCGGGCCGTCGTGGACGACCCGTGCCTCGACTCCGAGAATCTGCAGGAGATGCCCGAGGCTCACCGCGGCATCCTCGTTGTCGTCGACAACAAGGACGCGGTGCCGCGGGAGGGCCGGAACGCGGGCGTCGTCTCGTATTGTTTCACTGGCAGCTTCGCTGCCGAGAGGGAGTCTCACGAGGAACTCACTCCCCTGTCCCACGCCGGCGCTCCTGGCCTCGATTCGTCCGCTGTGCATCTCGAGCAGGGACCGAACGAGCGTCAGGCCGATCCCCAATCCTCCCTGTGCCTGACGCCGTGAGCGGTCGACCTGGGTGAACATCGTGAAGATGTGAGGAAGCATCTCCGGCTCGATGCCGACTCCGGTGTCGCGAACCGAGACCACAACGTCGCGATCGTCGCGACGGGCGGTGAGCCAGATCTGCCCGTCGTTGTTCATATACTTTGCGGAGTTGTTCAGCAGGTTGGCGAAGACCTGTGACAGGCGAACGGCGTCCCCCATGATCACGAGCGGCTCGACAGGGAGAGAGATCGAGAGAGTGTGCCCCGCGGCGTCGATCGTCGGACGGGTCGTCTCGACGGCGTTGCGGATGACCGCGGCCAGTTCGACCGGCTCGAGCCGAAGTTCGATCTTCCCCCGCGTAATCCGCGACACTTCCAGCAGGTCGTCGACAAGCCGGACGAGGTGGGTGACCTGCCGTTCCATCATCTCGCACAGCTGGGCCGTTGCCGGGTTCTCTTTCGCCGTGAGCCGAAAGATGTGGAGCGAATTCCAGATGGGAGCGAGGGGATTGCGGAGCTCGTGGGCGAGCGTCGCCAAAAACTCGTCCTTCCGGCGGTCTGCATCCCGCAAGGCGGCCTCGATCCGCATATGCTCGGCGATGTAGGCGCGGACCTGGTATTGCCGCTCACGCGCCTTGATGGCGGCCCGCACCGCGCTGAGGAGCGTCGCGGGACGGACCGGGCGTTCCAGCAGCGTGACGTTGCCGCAGTCGCGAACAACGCGCGTGACAAGCAGCGAATCGGCGCCCGGTCTCGTGAGGAGGAGGACAGGCAGGTCCGACCAGGGGGGCTGCGGAGCAAGCGTGTCCTGAAGGACGGACAGGCCGGCCCCTTGAAGAGCTTCCTCCGCCACGAGCAGGCAGCCCATCCCTTCGGAGAGGGCCTCGTTGAGGCAGGCGATGTCGGTGCAGATGACCGAGTCGACTCCCGCTTCCCGGAGGAGGGTGTCGGTCAACGGAGCGTCACGCCCTGTGGGAGCGAGGACGACGACCCGCCGACTCCGAGAGTCCTCGACGACGGGCGTCATGGACTCTCCTTCCTGGCGATCGGCCCTGCGTGCCCCTCCAGGGTTGGAACCCCGGTCAGTACGCCGCGAAAACCATGAAGGGGCTCTCCGACCTGAATGCGGCCTCCCTTCATGCTGAATTCGCGGATCGTTCGCTCGTGCTGGCCCGCACGCTTCTTGATCACGGAAATCGCCTGTCGGATCTCTCCGCGGTCTTCGAAGTACCGCAGCAGGAGGACCGAGTCGGCGAGATAGCTCGCATCGACCGGGGAATTCATCTGCGTCCCGATCACCCCCTGGTGAGTGCCGATCATCAGCGTGGCGATACCCTGCTGGCCAAGGTAGGTGAGGAGCTCGTGAAGCTGGATGATCAGGAACCGCTCGCTCGGCATCGCTGCCAGATAACCGTTCAGACTGTCGATGACGACGAGGGACACGTTCTCCTGGTCGACAGCCCGGCGCACGGCATGGACGAACTCTCCAGGGGAGAGTTCGGCCGGGTCGACCTGGCGGAGCATGATGCGCCCCGAGGTGACGTGCCGTTCCAGCGGCATTCCCAGACCTGAGGAGCGGTTGAGAAGCGTGTTGGCGCTTTCGTCGAAGATGAACATGGCGGTCTGTTCGCCGCGCTCCGCAGCGGCGACAGCGAACTGTGCCGCCACCGACGACTTACCGGTCCCCGGCGGACCGACGACAATCGAGCTCGTCCCTCGCTCGATCCCGCCGCCGAGAAGGGAGTCGAGCGGTGCGATGCCGCTCGAGAGCTTCACCAGAGCCTGCTGCTTCCTGTGCTCCGCCGCCACGAGCCGCGGGAAGACATCGAGGCCCCCTCGGACGATGGTGTAGTCGTGGTATCCGCCGCGGAACTTCACCCCGCGATACTTCACGACCCGCACCCGCCGGCGTCCGGCTCCGTACTCCGGATTCATCTGCTCGAGCAGGATCACGCCGTGAGCGATGCTCTGGACCTGAAGGTCACGCTCGGACGACGTCAGGTCGTCGAGAAGCATGACGGTGCATTGCCGTCCGCCGAAGAACTGCTTCAGGGCGAGGATCTGGCGGCGGTAACGGAGCGGGTTACCGGCGAGCAGCCGCAGTTCCGACAGGGAATCAAAGACGACTCGGGCCGGCTTGATCCGTTCGACGTCATCCAGGATCGTTTTCGTCGTCTCGCTGAGCTCGACGTCCGCCGGGTGGAACATCGTGTACTGTTCTTCCGGATGGAGCGTGCTCTCGGAGGGGACGAGTTCCCGGACCGTGATTCCTTCGAGGTTCCAGCCGTGGGAGTCGGCGACTTCCTGCAGCTCCTCGGAGGTCTCCGAGAGCGTGACATACAGCACTCGTTCCCCGTTCCGCACTCCCTCCAGAAGGAACTGGAGCGACAACGTCGTCTTTCCCGATCCGGGCACCCCCTCGACGAGATAGAGACGGTTCGTCCTCAGCCCGCCGCCGAGGATGTCGTCGAGCCCCCCGACTCCGGTCAGGGCCATTGGACGGACAGGAGGCTGCAATTCTGATCCGGCAGACATCCCAAACCTTTAAGGGTGAAGGATAAAGACAAGGCCGATCATCGGTTCCGGCAGACCGACTTCGGCATCTGCGGAAGGGTACTCGGCCTTCGTACGGAAAAACATCGTCTTCGGCCGGAACGTACAGCGAATGGCATGCCTCAAGGCTCGAGACCGCAAAACAGGCGTTGGAGACGGTTTCCGATCGCGCAGCGCAGTCGCGGCAACTTCCGTTTCGGCGGATTCGCCCGCTGTTTTCGAAGCCAGTGGCCTTGACACAACCCAGGTTCCGGGATTCCCAAGACGTGAGGCACAAGGAACGATAGACTGTCGGAGACCGGTTGGTCGGGCCCAGTAGAGGAGGACGGGGTGGCGCAGTTGCATGTGGTGAAGGGAGGGACTCCCGGAAAGGTCTATCCGATCCGCGGGGAGCGGACCGTCATGGGCCGACATCCGCATTGCGAAGTCGTTTTCGACAACGCCGCAGTCAGCCGCCAGCACGCCCAGATTCTCGAGGGGCACGGCAGCTTCTTCATCGAGGACCTTCACAGCCGCAACGGCACCTTCGTCAACGGCGAGGAGGTCGATGGCCGCGTCCAGTTGCGTCACGGCGACCAGCTCCGGATCTGCGATGTCATCCTGAAGTTCGATGAGTTCCACGACGACACGTCCCCGGGCCCCTTGATCCCACCGACGGACCATTCGCCTGATGATCCGCCGGTCGTCGAAACTCTCGACGAAAGCCGGATCTACATCCTTCCGGAACCCTCGATCGAGCCGGCGTTCGACAGCTCGACGGTCCGCCGGAAGATCGCGGCCGGCCGCGGGGACGAGCAGCGCTCGGTCGTCAATCCGGACGTCAAGCTGAAGGCGATCCTCGAGATCACCCGGGCGCTCGGCCGCGAGCTGGAGGTCGACCAGGTCCTCCCGAAGATGCTCGCGACGCTGTTCAACATTTTCCCGCACGCCGACCAGGCGTTCGTGCTGCTTCAGGAAGGGGATTCGGAAAAGCTCAAGGTCAAGGCGACCAAGGCGCGGCACGGGAGCGAGGCGGAGGCGGTTGCGGTCAGCATGACGGTCGTGCGGTATGTCATGCAGTCGGGAGAGTCGATCCTTTCGGAAAACCTCGTTGACGATTCGCGGTTCAACAAGAGCACCGCCCTCTCGCGGATGAATGTCAAGTCGATGATGTGCGTCCCGCTCGTCGATGAGGAAGACAAGCCGATCGGGGTCATTCAGATCGTCACCCGCGATCAGAACATCGACTTCAACGACGATGACCTCGACCTGCTGGAGAGCCTCGCGTCGCAGGCGTCGCTGGCCATTCAGAACGCCCGGCTTCACGAGGAGGCGGTCGAGCGACGCGCCCTCGAGCGCGACCTGGAGTTCGCGACGCAGGTCCAGATGGGGTTCCTTCCGAAGAGCCGTCCGAAGATCCCCAACTACGCCTTCTCGGATTACTACGAGGCGGCCCAGCGGGTCGGCGGGGACTACTTCGACTATGTCCAGCTCCCGGGGGGAAAGCTCGCGGTGTCGATCGGCGATGTCGCGGGGAAGGGGATGCCGGCGGCCCTGCTGATGGCGCGGCTCTATTCCGCGACGCGTTATCAGCTCCTCTCGTATTCCTCTCCCGGAGAGGCGATTACCAAGCTCAACACCGAGATCGCCTCGAGCGGTCTCGGACACCGTTTCATCACGTTCCTGACGATCGTGATCGATCCGCAGCAGGACCTGCTGACAATCGTCAACGCCGGGCACCTCACGCCGCTCCTTCGGAAGAAGAACGGAACGGTCATTCCGATCGGAAAAGAAGAATCGGGACTTCCACTGGGGATCCTCGGGGACACCGTCTACCAGGAAGTGACCGTCCCGATCGAGCCCGGGGACATGATGGTCTCGTTCACGGACGGCATCACCGAGGCAATGGACGACGGCCGGAAGATCTACGGCCGCCAGCGCCTCGAGAAGCTGCTCGCGGGGCCCTTCGATGGGATCGACGCCGCCATTCACGGGATCGTTGAAGACGTCGAAGAGTTCGTTTCCGAAGGGCAGTCCCGGGACGATATCTGCCTCGTCGGCTTCGGCAGGCTGGCGACATGAGCTTCTCGCCGCTGGACATTCTCGGACCGGAGGGGCACATCGCCCGCCGGCTTCCGACCTATGAGAGCCGTCCCGAGCAGATCGAGATGGCGGACGCGGTCATGAATGCGATCGCGTCGAAGCAGCACCTCGTCGTCGAGGCGGGGACCGGCGTCGGCAAGAGCTTTGCCTATCTTGTCCCCGCGATCCTCGCGGCCGGGCAGGAGACCGGCGACAAGAAGCGGAAGAAGATTGTCGTCAGCACGCATACGATCAGCCTTCAGGAGCAGCTGATCCACCGCGATATCCCGTTCCTCAACGCGGTCCTGCCGATCGAGTTCTCGGCGGTCCTGGTCAAGGGCCGCAGCAACTACGTCAGCCTCCGCCGTCTACAAGGTGCGTGGGAGCGCTCCTCCACGCTGTTCGAGCGGGATGAAGAACTCGCGCAGATCCGGGAACTGCGCGCCTGGAGCCGCGAGACGACCGACGGCAGCCTCGCCGACATCGACTTCCGGCCGATCGGCACCGTCTGGGACGAAATCCGGAGCGAGCACGGCAACTGTCTCGGCCGCCGCTGTCCGACCCACGAAGAGTGTTTCTACTACAAGGCCCGTCGACGAGTCTGGAATGCCGATCTGCTGGTCGTGAATCACGCCCTGTTCTTCTCGGACCTCGCGCTGCGGCGCGAGGGGGCAAGCGTCCTGCCCGAGTACGACGTCGCCATCCTCGACGAGGCGCACACCCTCGAGGCGGTGGCGGGTGACCACCTCGGCATCTCGGTCACGAGCGGCCAGGCGAACTACCTGTTCAACAAGCTCTACAACGACCGGACGCAGAAGGGACTTCTGCTCCTGCACAACCTCGTCGACGCGCAGCGGCTGGTGATCCGGCTCCGCGGCCTGTTTACCGAGTTCTTCCAGGACCTTCGTGACTGGAAGGAGGAGAACGCCGCGGCGAACGGCCGCCTCCGCAAACCGTGCTCGATCCCCGACGTCATCACGCCGGAGATGCACTCCCTTTCGTCGATCATCCGGACCTATGCGGAAAAACAGGTTCCCCAGGAGGAGCAGAAGATCGAGCTGATTGCGGCGTGCGACCGGATCGACGGACTCGCGCTGTCTCTCTCGGGCTGGATGGCGCAGCGGTTCGACGATGCCGTCTACTGGGTCGAAGAGACGCACGGCCGCATTCCGTCGATCTCGCTCAACAGTTCGCCGATCGAAGTCGGCCCCGCCATCCGGGACGAGCTGTTCGCCAGGATTCCGTCGGTGATCCTGACGAGCGCGACCCTCTCGGTCGGCCAGGAGGACTTTTCGTTCTTCAAGACTCGCGTCGGACTGACGAAGAGTTCGGAGGTCAAGCTCGGCAGTCCGTTCGACTATCGAAAGCAGGCGACGCTGATCCTGGCGGAGAACATGCCGGATCCCAACGAGCAGCCACAGGCTTTCGAGTCGGCGTGCCTCGAGCGGATTCAGCGATACATCCTGCACACCGACGGCCGGGCCTTCGTCCTGTTCACGAGCTACAAGATGCTCAAGAGCTGTGCCGACCGTCTCACGCGGTGGTGCAGCGAACGCAACTATCTTCTGCTCGCTCAGGGGGCGGGACAGAACCGCTCGGCCATGCTCGACAAGTTCCGGGAGGACGGCCGGGCGATCCTGTTCGGGACGGACACCTTCTGGCAGGGGGTCGACGTCCCGGGGGATGCCCTCCAGAACGTCATTATCACGAAGCTGCCGTTCAGCGTTCCGGACCATCCGCTGCTGGAGTCCCGCGTCGAGCGGATCCGCGAGCGGGGCGGAAACCCGTTCATGGAATACCAAGTCCCCGAAGCGGCGATCAAGCTGCGGCAGGGCTTCGGCCGGCTGATCCGCACGAAGACCGACACCGGCGTCGTGGCGATCCTTGACCCGCGGGTCCGGACGAAGTTCTACGGCCGGATCTTCCGCGAGAGCCTGCCCGATTGCCGGGTCATTGTCGATGATGGCGTCGGCCCGCTGAACTGACGACATTTCACGCGGCCGACGCTCACATTGACTCGGCCTTCGTGGGAACCCTGTCGACCTGGTCGTCTCCCCCCAGCCCATCTGGTTCTCGCCCTCGAAGACGATGGGGGCGGAGTCGCTGAACCGCGATCATCCGACATGGCGGCGGCTCAACCGTCAGGATCATCGATGAGCTGCTGAAGGCGGGCGGCGTGTTCCGGAAGAAGATTTGGCAACCAGGAGCGGTCGACAAGCCCGAGCGCGAGCAGGTCCAGCAGGTGAACCTGGTCCTTTCTGCGGAACGAGTTCAACTTCATTCGAACGAGTGCCTCGAGCGACAGGATGTCGTAGTCGTCTGCCGGCACGGAATCGGTCACGTCGGCCGAAACAGAGACATGAGTTGCCCGGACCTTCTCAGCCGCGTAGAGAATGTGAATGGCGTCTCGCGGACTTCCACCAGGACCATCAATGAAGCAGTCAACGTCCATCAAGTTGTGATGAACGAAGCCCACGCTCTCCAGCGCCGCCTTCGCGGCGGGGAAGTCCGATCGCCGGATGAGGATGTCGACATCCTGGGTGTTGCGGACGGCGGCCTTATCAACCCGGGCCACCCACGCCGCAACAGCATTTCCCCCAGCAATCGCATAGGGGACGCTTGCCACACGCAGCGCCGCGGCAGCCCGGCACGCCCGTTCCCGAACCGCTTCCACGGCTTCAATCATCCTTTTCCAGGAAAAGTCCTTCAGGACCGGGGCCATCTCATCCTCGCGAGTGCTCTCTGCAGTTCGGCCATCGAGGAGACTCCGCTCTACCGGTTGAGAGCGCATCGACGCGAGCCGGGGTAAACGGCAGTTTATCAGAAGCTCCTGCGTCTTGAGAGCGGAGCGCGTCCTTTCCCCAAGGGCCATCAGAATCGAGAGGTCGGAGACCTCGAAAAACTGCAAAAGCTCATTCATGGATCCCGCAATGCGAATGCCCCTGACGTTCGAGCGCCAAGGGCATTGCATGGAAGAGGAGCAACTCAGATCCGTCGGGAGATCAGTTGCAAATGCAGGATCCCGTTACGCCGCCGCCCGCCTGGTAGATGATCTGTCCGTTGTCGGCCTGCGGAGTGAGCGACGTCACGGTCCCGTTCGTCTCGACCGGCGTGCCGATGCTCGAATACTCCAGACCGCAGGAGCCGCAGGTGCGGTATCCGCTTCCATAGCTCGGCAGAACCGCTCCGTACGAGCCGGACCAGCTGTACCCGCTGGTCGGGTAGCTCACCGAGTAGGACGGATTCAGCGAGACGGAGTAGGTCGGTGCATAGCTGTAACTCGGATAGACGTAGGCCGGGTAGCTGCTGTAGCTCGCGTAGACCGGATAGCTGGCGTAGCTGTAGCTGGGGTAGCTGTAGTAGCTCCTGTAGCCGACGCTGTACGGGTAGCCCCAGCCGCTGTAGCCGTAGCTGTACGGATAGCCGTAACCGTAGCTCGAATAGCCGATGCTGTAGGGGTAGCCCCACCCGCCCCATCCATAGCCGGAGCCGTAACCGTAGCTGCGGTAGCCGATGCCGTACGGGTATCCCCAGCCTCCACCCCAGCCGAAGCCGCGGGCACGGTAGCCGTAGTAGCCCCAGCCAACTCCGTATCCCCAACCGCCGCCCCATCCCCAGCCGCCGCGATACCAGCGGGCCTGTGCTTCGGGAGTAGCAAGACCCAAGCCGACCGCGGCCATGAGCGCCAGCAGGAACGTTCTCATCGTTGCATCCCCTCGACTGCGGTCCTGGGCACCCCGGGCC
>JAEYWB010000550.1 GCA_023429275.1 Planctomycetota bacterium | reverse complement strand
CGACGAAGCGAAGCTTGCCTCGCCGATCCGCGGCACATCGTCCTTTGCCGCGGACTTTCCCGGAACAGGCCCCAGGACGGCAGCGGGGCTCTCCCTGAAGGAGCTAGACCTGCAGACGAGAGTCTTTCGCCATCCCTGCTGCTACCTGATCCTGGCGCGACCGTTTCAGAGAACGCCCAGCTCGCTCCGGATGGCGATCTACCGAAAACTCGGAGCCATTCTGTCGAGCCCGGAACAGCCTGCCGGGTTCACCCATCTCACGACGGAATCGCGCGGCACCCTCCGCGCCGTTCTGACCGAACTGGTCCCCGAATTCGCGATCGCAACCGCGCCGGAAAACTAGCTCCGCGACCGCCGCCGCGTCCACCTGAATTTCACAACGGAAAGAGTTCCATGTCCGCCACACCCGTTCGAAGCAATCGAAGGCCGAAGTCCACGTGATCGCCAGCCAGCAAGGCCCGGCGGGGCTTTCTTGGGGTCGCCGCTTCGCTCTATCTGGGGCTCATCGTCTACCACATCGCGATTCCCCAGGTTCGCGATGCTGGCCCCGGAGTGAAACTCGCGTGGCTGGAGGAGTGCCGCCGGTTCTGCACCGCCTATGGTCTGTTACCGACCGGGCACATTGCGAATGACGCCGAAGCCTACCTGGCTGCCGTGGAGTCGAAGAAGCTCTCCGGCGACCTGGAGGCGATTCTTTCGGCTTCGGACGTCGCTGTCGTCGAGACTCAGTCTCCGGCGATCCTTCGCCAGTCCGCACCGACGTTTGCTCTTCAGGATCACACGGGGGCCAGCCGCCAGGCTTCCGAATGGATCGGGAAGAAGCCGACGGTCGTCGTGTTCTACTATGGATACGGCTGCAGCCACTGCGTTGCGCAGCTGTTTTCCCTCAACAAGGATCTCGCCCTGTTTCACGAGCTCGGAGCCGAAATCATCGCACTCAGCGCCGACGAACCGGAGCATACGCGGCAGCAGTACAAAGAATACGGGGCCTTCGACTTCCCGGTTCTGTCAGATCCCGGGAACCAGGTCGCCGGTCAATACGGAGTCTATGAACCGAAGACGAAGGACCATCCCGAATCGCTGGACCACGGAACGTTCGTCGTCGACTCCCGGGGCCAGGTCGTCTGGGCCTACGCGGGGTCAGTCCCCTTCCTCGATAATCAGTCTCTCCTGCACGTGATCGCCAGGGCGGAAGGGATCACTCCTTCAAGTTCGCCGAAGTCGAACGAGGTCCGTTCCGCCGCCGTGACCGCGTCGACCATCCCGCAATAGTTCAACCAGTACCCGTTATTCATCACTCTCTCTCCCGGAGTCAATCCATGATTCGCACGATCTGGGCACTGGCCCTCACATTGGTCGCTTCTCCGCTCCTCGCCCACGATACGTGGATCGAGGTCAACCCGAGTGTCGTCCGGACCGGCGACGTCGCCCACGTCGATCTCAAGCTCGGCAATCACGGCAACGAGCATCGCGACTTCAAACTGGCCAGCAAGATCTCGCCGGAAGGCTGGTCGCTGGATGTCATCGGGCCGTCGGGAAAATCGGTCGACCTGAAGGACGGACTGATCGACACGGGTTACAGCCCCAAAGAAGGGTACTGGACGAACCGGCTGGTCCTGAGCGAGCCGGGTCTGCACGTCGTCTCGCACCAGCTCGACAAGCTGCACGGGAAGACGCGGGCGATCAAGAGTGGGAAGAGCTATGTCCTCTCCAGTCCGAGCCTGGATCAGCTCGGTGACGGGATGGGGGACATCTCGAAGGCGCTCGGTCATGCCATCGAGCTTGTGCCTCTGGTCGATCCCGTCGTCGGAGTCGCCCCCGGCTCGCCGATTCGAGTCCGCCTGCTCTTCGAAGGGCGTCCGCGCGCCGGGGCCACCGTGACATTTATCCCTCGAGGCCAGGCCCTGGCGACGGGAACGGACCCTGACTTCGAACGGACGACCGATGACAAGGGTGAGGCCTCCTTCACTCCGAAAGACGGGAACTGGGTCCTCGTGGTCGTTCACCACGCCGAGCCGGAGCGGAAGGGGGAGGGATATGACAAGACTCACTACACCGCCACGCTGACATTCAACGTTCCGCAGGTCTCGCGCGGGACCAAGGCCGGGGGCCTCTCCAAAGCCGACTGACGGCGACTTCGGCGGCTGACTGAACCATTCTCCTGCAACGGGTGCGGACGCTCTCCGATTTCGCCCCCGCGGTTTGACGCTGCGCGCAGAAGGAGCGCCATGAAACCCTATTACCTGGCATCGCAACGCTGTGTCGACGCATTTCGATACGACGGCATGGTCCACGAGCTCGAGAGCATCCGACGAAACGGAGGATCCATCCTTCGTGAGATCATCGATGGTTATGGGGGCGAGCCGATCTTCATCACCGATGCACTTCCGTTGCGGGCTTCCTGGCTGCAAACACGTCCCTGGGCGCGCGGCATGTCCGTCGGGATCCAGTGTTCCCTTTCGGGTGACGGCGGAGAGGACGACCCGCTCATCCACCTGATTCGTGTGACGGTCCAGGAACAGCTGGATGAGAGGGAGGCCCGGACGGTCAACCTGCGTCTTCATGCGTTGGAGCCATGCGTCACTCAGTCCGCCGCCCAGCCGGACCTAGGCCTCCCGGCCCCTTGTTCCGAGATCGGGACCTGACTTGGTGGGGACGGCCCGGTCAACCTGCACACCTTCCGGCAGACCTTCATCTGCCAGAGCCTCACGAAGGGGATTCCTGAGGCCGTTGTCCGCGAGTGGGTCGGTCACGTCGACCCGCAGGTGATTCGCCTGTACACCGACGTCAGCGACGCCGTCACCCGGCAGTACCTCGCCCGCCTGTCAGTGGGGCCGAACCCTCAAGCCCCTGGCATCGAAACAGGCCGGACGGCGGAGTCTGTGCAACGCCACGGTCGATTCCCTACAGCACAGATTTCAGCACACCCCGAAGGCTCAGGAACCATGCCCATCGCACAAGCGGTTGCCGCCCTTCAGCTTATGGCCAGAGGCTGAAAAAGAAGCGGAGAGACAGGGATTCGAACCCTGGGTACCCGTGAGGGTACTCCGGTTTTCAAGACCGGTGCAATCGGCCGCTCTGCCATCTCTCCGAGCGAGCATTTTCTAATGGTCTGGGCAGGTTTTGACCATGGTGGCCGGAGGCTTGAGGCCTCATTTGGCACCAGATTCGTTCACTGCCGTTGGCGGTGCTCGTTCGTCGCGACGAACGGGCGGCCTCCGCCTCCCCGTACGGACAGAGGCTGACATGGCGGAGTCTAGTTGCTTGGCCCCTGCGCGCAAACCGCCAGATCGCAAATAGTGGATGGTCTGACACGCGCCGGGGCCTCGCGCTGACCCTGGTGAAGCCGAGGCTGAAAAACGGCTGTTTTCCTGGGATTTGCGTCCTCGCCAGTTCCTGTTTTTCTCATCGCGATCGGCCACCTGCAGGAGTGTTCTGGATGAGGTCTGTCAGCCGCACCCGTCCACGGGTGTCCGGGGTGGCTCGCGGGGGGAGGCCGCTTCTGTGAACGTTGGAAGTCGACGAGAAGGCTCACTTGTCTGCCGACGGTCCACTGTCGGTGTCGAATGAGCCGAGAGGCGACAGCCACGCGAGAATTCGGTTCTCAGCGTCCGCAGTCGAATCGTCTCGTTCGCATCCGCGATTCGCGCCCTGCTGAACTTTGGTCTACGGAATGACGGGGAAGCCTGAATTGCTGTCGTGCCACCTTGAGAGGGCTGCGAGTGAGGTTGAAAGGTGTGGATTTCGGGGCCGATGACGTTCGGGATTCATCGCCCAGTCTCGCGGCGCTGTCCCCTTCTTCCAGGTCGCGGGGAAAGACGAAGCCGCACCGAGTCGCGAAGTTGATGCGTGCGATCAACGACCATCGATGTCACGGCGATCTCGCAATGGTTTATCCATAGTAAGTGCCATTCGCCTGCTAACATTTAAGCCCGCAGCAGCCATGTCTCGTTCGACATCAGTAGTTCCCCGGAGGGACTAAGGCAGATTTAGATTACCAGATAAAAAGACACCATTTTCGGGATATGGTTGAGTGCAGATCCCGAACCTGTCTGGTATGCTCCGGCGCGAGTTGCTGAGACTCGATGACATTCTGAATGCGACCCAGCAGGCCAGTGGCAGAGGCGGCCAGTTCATCGTGCCCGTCGCCGACGTGTTGCACTGACGCGAACGTGTCTGTGATCGTCGATTTGCACGCTTCGCCGACGCCGGCCGATGTGGCTCGAAATGAATTGTCCGGTATAAGCAACCGAAAGAGCCGACGATCCGGTCCCGTTTCGGGATGGTGCGGATTCGGCTGACGTGTCGTTGTTTTTGATGTGGGTCGGGGCGATTCCCGTTCGAGGAGATGCTCACGCCATGTTCTTTGAAGTCTTGACCGCTGCGCTGACGCTCTCTGCCGGAAGCGAACAATCGGACAGAATGCGGAAATCCTTCCGGCGAGAGTCCGCTTGGTCCCCCTGAAGGTCAACCTCTGCACCGCTTGGGCGCTTCCATCTTTCGCAGAGATACCAGGATGGCCGGCATCCCCTCCTCTTCTAGCGATGTTTCTCGGCAGATGTCCGATCGGGGCGAGATGTTGCCCCCGGATAAGGTGCCTCCTGACACTGGCGGGGCCGGTTCGGTCGTCTCGGTGGGCGTTGACACAGAAGCGGAGCGACCTGAAGGTCGGTTTGTTTCCGACGGCGAAAAGTATCTCTATGCGGACGCCAAGCGTCTCCCGATGGCGGTGCTCGGGGCCCTGAGTTCTCTTCTGCTTCTTATCGGGTTGTGGCGGTTCACACTCCACGAATACCTCTTCTTCGCCGTCCCGTTCGTCCTGATGAACGGGCTTTATCTGTTTCTCTCCTATGGGATCATGCTCTCGGGGAGTTCGTTCGATCTCACGGCACGCCAGGCGGTGCTTCGGGAGGTCTGGCGAGCCCGCAAAGGGACAAGCGATCCCTCGGTCGACATCTTCCTTCCGATCTGCGGTGAAGATCGAAAGACGATCCTCGAGACCTGGGACGCTGTTCGCCGGGTCCACTGGGATGGACCTCTCAACGTCTACGTCCTCGACGATTCTCCGACCGACGGACTGCGGGGCGAGGCGGAATCACGCGGGTTTCACTACCTCCGCCGCCCCTCGCGCGAGTTCAAGAAGGCGGGGAATATCCAGAACGGGTTCCGTCAGTCCTCTGGAGAGTTCATTCTTCTTCTCGACGCCGATTTTTCTCCACGTCCCGACATGCTGCGGGAACTGCTTCCCTACCTCCTGGCGGACGAGCGTGTCGCCATCGTGCAGAGTCCGCAGTTCTTCGACATTCACTCGCGGATGGGGTGGGTCGAAGCGGGAGCGGGATACGTTCAGGAGTTCTTCTACCGGCTCATCCAGCCCGCCCGGGACCGCTGGGGAGCGGCGGTCTGTGTCGGCTCGTGTGCCGTCTATCGCCGCCTCGCCCTGGAACCGCTCGGGGGAGCGGCCCTGATTGAGCATTCCGAGGATATGTGGACCGGCTTCGAAGTCACGGCCCGCGGCTGGAAGGTAAAGTATGTGCCGATCGTCCTCGCCAAGGGGACCTGTCCCGACAGTGTGGCGAAGTTCTTTACTCAGCAGTACCGCTGGTGCTGCGGATCGCTCTCACTAATCTGTCACGCGCGGTTCTGGACGGCGCCGCTGTCGGTGGCGCAGAAACTCTGCTTCGTGAGCGGCTTCGTCTACTACGTGGCGACGGCGTTCAACATTCTTCTGGTCCCGCTGCCGCCGCTCGTCATGGTCTGTTTCTTTCCGGATTCGGTGCACTGGCATCACCTGGCGTTCTCGATCCTGGCGGTGCTTTACACTCCGTTGATCCTCGGGATCTGGAGCAATCATCCCTTTGGATTCCACTTCCTGACGACGCGTGAGGTGTCCGCGGCGGCGCATCTCGTGTCGGTCTCGGACCATTGTCGCGGAAGCCTCATGCCGTGGGTGGTCACCGGCGAGCGCCAGCCCCGGGTCTCCAACAAGCTGCTGTCCGGACTGATGGCACTGCTGATTCCTTCGGCAGCCGCCTTCGTTCTCGTCTGGACCTTTGCCCTGCTCGCGATTGCGCGTGACCCCGAGCGCTGGGTTCACTTCGTTCCGCCCCTCCTCTTCACTTCGATGCACGCGGCCGTCTGCTGGAGAGTCTGGAATCGCGAACTGGCCGCCCAGTTCGGAAGGGCGGTCCGGACGAAGGCCGGGAACGTGGCCGAGGCCGTGCGCGGACTGACGGAGGTTCCCCGGCGTCGCCTGGCCTATGGGATAACGGGCGCCGCAGCGGGCAGCTTCCTGCTGCTGCTGACTTTCGGGGCGGGCAAAGGCTCGACCTTCACCAGCTCCCCTTCGTACCAGGGAGCCGCATTCCCCGAACTGTCAGCCAGGATCGCGGAGGGAGGGGCTCCCGGTCCGGTGCAACAGGTGAACTTCGCGACGCCGGCGGCTCTCGCCGCTTCTCCCCCCCGTCGTACGCTCAATGCTCCTCGCGCCGTGTTGCCACCTCCGACTCGCCTCCAGGACTTTTCTCCGCTCGTCGATGTCGGCCCGTGGACCGTCGAACCGGCATTCCCGGGAGCCGATCTCCAGCGAGGAATGCGACTGCGCGAGCATCCGAACCAGCCAGGCGTTTTCTTCCTCGGTGAGTTCTCGGGGCTCGTTCAGAGGATCCAGTTCCGGGAGGGAAAGTGGCGTACCGAGCCCGTGGCCGATCTCAGGGGGACCGACCTGCAGTGGCTGTATTCGATCGCCCTGCATCCCCGGTTCCCGGAGGTCAACCGCATCTACCTGACGTACCGCACGAAGAAGGAGGTCCGTCCTCAGTTCTATCGCCTCAGTGCAATCGACCTCGGTATGGAGCTTCCGGCGAAACCGAGTGCCGAAACGATCCTGATCAATCAGCAGGTCGACAACGAGGAGCATCTCGGGGGGGACCTGGCATTTGACAGCCAGGGGTTCCTGATGCTGTCGGTGGGGGACAATGCCCTCAGTCACAAGGACGTGAACTCCCAGCGGATCGACGGCGGACTCTTTTCAGGGATTCTCCGGATCGACGTCGATCGCCGCGGCGAGGGAGTCAGCCATCCCCCTCCGCGGGCACCTGTCGACGGGAAGACGCAGGGGTATTTCATTCCGAACGACAACCCCTTCGTCGGACAGGAGGGGGTGCTGGAAGAATTCTGGGCGATCGGCTTCCGTAATCCGTTCCGCATCAGCTTTGACGAGTCGAGCGACCGCCTGTGGGTGGGCGAGGTCGGACAGGACCGAATGGAGCAGGTCGAACTGGCGGCCCCCGGGACCAATCACCTCTGGAGCTTCCGCGAGGGGACGCTCCCCTACGACGGAGGCTACCTCAAGGGAGTGCCGCCGCGGCGGCCGATCGGTACGCCGGTCGATCCATTCTTCGAGTACCGGCATGAAGACCAGAACTACTGCGTCGTCGGCGGGATGGTCTACTGGGGGGAAAAGTTCCCCGAGCTGAAGGGGATGTATCTGTTCGGAGACAACCAGTCCTGCCGGGTCTGGGCGATCGATCCTCTGGCGCCGAAGCAGCGAAAACTCCTGCTGCAGCTCCCGTATACGAAGGCCGCTTCGAGCCTCGTCGCGCTGGAGACCGATCGGGAGGGGAACATCTACTTCGTGAACTTCGCATCGTACCCGCTGATCTACAAGCTGACCCGCGCGAAGCCGCTCGACCTCCCCTCCAGGCTCTCCGAGACGGAGCTGTTTGCCGATTTGAGGTCACTCGCTCCGGCCGCGGGGTTCGTTCCGTACGAGGTCGCGGTTCCCCTCTGGTCGGACGGCATGCACAAGCAACGCTGGTTCCGGCTGCCAGGCGGCAGGAAGATCGACAATCGCCCCCCGTTTGAGACCGCCTGGAAGTTTCCTGCGGGGACGACGCTGCTCAAACACTTCGAGCAACCCGCGGGCGCCGCAGGAGAGGCTGGGAAGAAACTGGAGACGCGGGTCCTCGTCGTCCGCGAGGATGGCCGGACGGTCGGTGCCACTTACCTCTGGAACCCCGAGGGGACGGAGGCGTTCCTGCAGACCGAGCGGAAGACGCTTCCTGTCCCGGACCTTGTTGCGGCGGGAGGGAAGGGAGGCCCGCTCGAGTTCGAGTACCACGTTCCGGGCCACCACGATTGCGTCGTCTGCCACAACCGGACCAACCCCGTGCTGGGAATCACCCGGCTTCAGTTGAATCGACCGTCAGGAGCCGGTTCCGGACAGGACAATCAGCTCGCCCGGTTCAGCCGGATGGGACTGTTCGAGACTCCGTACCCAGGCACGGCAGCCGCTGGAGGGGTAATGGCGGACCTCCCCGCACTCGCGCCGGCGAAACAGAAAGAGGCTTCCCTCGAGTACCGCGCCCGTTCCTATCTGCACGCAAACTGCAGCGCATGCCACTTTCCTCAGGGACTGGAGCGAGTCGACCTGGACTTCCGAATGCCGGCGTCGCTTCCCAGCTCGGCGATTGTCGACCAGCCCTCCAAGCTGCAATACGTCCAGATCGATGGCGAGTATGCCAGGAAGATCATCGAGCCCGGGCAGCCGAAGAAGTCGGCTCTCTATCTCAGGATGCGAGCCCACGACCGGAACGTTTCGATGCCCTACCTCGGCAGGACCGTTCCGGACGCGGAGGCGCTCGACCTCATTGCGAAGTGGATTGAGTCCCTCCCCCCCCCGCCCGTGACGCCTGCGGCGGCTCCGCGGCCGTAGACCAGGCAAGGAAGACTCCTTCCGGCTCTACCGGGCAAGCGACGCTCTGGCGCTGTCGCGTCAGGCACGAAGGAATGCGGCCGCTATCGCTCAGACCTGGAGGCGGCGAGCTGGTCCGCAAACAGCTTGTAGGCCTTCTCCCGCATCTCTTTCGGGAAATCGTGGTCGCAATCCGGATGCTCGACCTGCAGATGGTCGGCTGACCGGTAGAGCTCGAAGACCGGTCGTGCCGCCGCGGCGACCCGGTCGACGCTGTCGTGTCGGAAGTTGCTGTCGTGCAGCGGCGCGACGATCAGGACATGTCGCGGCGCGAGTGCCGCGAGCAGGTCCGGGAAGTCGAACGGGATCTCTGCGAGCCGGCCCCGATAGTTCCTCAGTTTTGGCATGTAGCGGGTCTGCGTCCATCCCTTCTCCGGCATCCAGACCTTCTCGTCCCCTCCGTAGTAGTCCTGGAAGGAATCGAGCCCGCAGGAGGAGACGACGACCTTGAGACGCTCGTCAAAAAGAGCCGCGAAGACGGAATTGTGCCCGCCGAGGGAATGGCCGATCACACCGAACTTCCCCGGTTCGACGAATGGCAGGGACTCGAGCAGATCGACGCCCCGGACGTTGTCCCAGATCGCCTTCATCGTCCCGCTCTCCCAGCCGAGCTTTTGCAGGTCGGGCTGGTAGTTCGCGAGCAGCGGATAGCCGGGGGCGAGCGTCACGAATCCCCGCTCGGCGAGTTCGGCGGCATACTGCCGGTTCGCTTTCCCTCCGAGGCCGACGACCACCTTGTGGCCGATCGTGTTGTCGGTCGGGTGCAGACAGAGAATGGCCGGAGCCCTGGCCCCTTCGCCGCCGAGCAGCTTCTTCGGGACGAGAAGATATGCCGGAACGAGTCCACCCGGTTGCGACTCGTATTCGATCAGGCGTCTGACGTAGGAGCCGCAGTCGACCTCCTCAAGGACCTTCATGGCCGGGAGCCTGGAGCGCTCCTCTTTCGGGAACGGGCCGGCCACGCTCTCGAAGGCGGCCCGGATGGCTCGGCGACGGGCCTCCCACTCATTCGCCGTCCGGGCGGCCGCGACCTGGCCGTTTGCGCCGGGAACTTCGATCGGAGAAGCGGGCCGCGCCTCCCCGAAGAGGCCCGGCGGGACCAACAACCCGAAGCCGAAAACCAGTGGGGCGACGGACCAGTTCAGAATGCGCAAGCGTTCGCTCATATGGGCAGATTCTTTCATTCTCAGTGTTGGTGACCGTTGCGACGTCACACTCGTCCCGCTGCAACGTTCCTGTTGAGTGGACTTTATGGGGTCACACGAGAACCTCGCGACCGTCGACGTTGTCCATCGATTCCAGTCGATTGACGCCGTTTCGACGCAACCGATATACAACTTCCCCCCGTTTCGCCTTCGCGATCTCTCTTCGCGCGGCCGGACCGGATCGCTGGACCAGACGAAAAACTCCATGACGCAGCGCATCTTCAACTTCTCCGCCGGCCCCGCCGTCCTCCCTGTTCCGGTTCTCGAGGAGGCCCGTGAAAACCTGCTGTCGCTCGGGAAGACCGGCATCGGCGTCATGGAGCATTCGCACCGGGGCAAGGCGTTCATCAAGGTCCTTGAAGAGACCGAAGCCGCCTGCCGGGCCCTCGCGGGGATTCCCGACAACTACAGGATCCTGTTCCTCGGCGGTGGAGCGTCGACGCAGTTCTTCATGGTCCCGATGAACCTGCTCGGCAAGACCGATACCGCCGACTACCTCGTCACCGGGGCCTGGTCGGAGAAGGCGGTCTCGGACGCCAAGCGGTACGGCAACGTCCACATCGCCTGCACGAGCAAGGACCGGAACTTCAACTACATTCCGGACAAAGTCACCTGGAGCGAGAAGCCGGTCTACGCTCACTTCACGTCGAACAACACGATCTTCGGCACCCAGTTCCGGAGCGAGCCGACGCCGCCGGCCGATGTCCCGCTGATCTGCGACACGAGCAGCGACATGTTCTGCCGGCCGATCGACGTCACCAAGTACGGCCTCATTTACGCCGGCGCCCAGAAGAACCTCGGTCCCGCAGGTGTGACGCTCGTCATCATCCGGGATGACCTTGTCAAGAAGGCCGCTGTCGACATCCCGGCAATGCTCCAGTACCGGACGCATGCCGAGAACGACTCCTGCTACAACACGCCCCCCTGCTTCCCGATCTACGTGATGGGGCTGGTCTTCAAGTGGATTGCGAGCACCGGCGGCCTCGCCGCGATGCAGAAGCGGAACGAGGAGAAGGCCGGAAAGCTCTACAGCTACTTCGACCAGAGCAAGCTCTTCAAGGCGACGGCGGCCCCGAGCGCCCGCTCGCTGATGAACGTCACGTTCGTCACCGGCAATCCGGAGCTGGACGAGAAGTTCGTCGCCTTCGCGAAGGAGCGGGGGATGGATGGCCTCAAGGGGCACCGGAGCGTCGGCGGGATGCGGGCGAGCATCTACAACGCCTTCCCGGCGGAAGGGGTCGATGCCCTCGTGACGGCGATGAAGGAGTTCGAGGCCGCGAACGCCTGAGGCGCGAGGGGCCAAGGGCTAAGCATCAGGTATCAAGGTCCGGACCGGAGCCGGGTGCGCCGGTCTGATACTTGATACCTGGAACTTGATACTTCCCTTATTCACCCTCACGCGTGCCCCTGTTTCAGCTTCGCCCATTCGTCCCGGCAGTGGCGGCATTTCACGAAGTGCTGCTCCATCCGGGAGCGGGTCGCCGACGCGACGTGGTCGTGCAGCAGTTCCGGAAGCAGCTTGAGGCACTCCTGGCAGGTCATCGGGCCATTCTGAGCCGTGCCCCCCTGGGCGAGCACTCCGGCAGGAGCTGCCGTCGAGAGCCGCCAGATGAGTCCGCCTGCCCCGGCCGTGACCAGGACGGTCGCCGCCGTTCCCGCGGTCCGGAGAATCTGCCGCCGCGACAGCCGGGCCCTCTCTTCCTTTGCCGTGTCGACAAATAGCCCCTCCGGGCAGGGCTGCCAGGTGTCGCCGGGATTCGAGTGTTGAGGAGGCTGTGGAGGCATCGGACGGTCAGGAGTGCGGTCGATCATGGATAGGAAATCGAACCTGACGGGCTGAGTCTGTGAGGATTCTTACGAACGAGTCCGA
>JAEYWB010000519.1 GCA_023429275.1 Planctomycetota bacterium | reverse complement strand
CCTGTGGATCGTCGGCTTCAGCCTTCAGGGCGAGAACCTGTACTGCGAAACGCGGATGACCAAGGAATGACCCCGCCCCGGCGAGCCGGGTTCCGTTCCCCGCGGCCATCCACCGACTGATCAGATCCCGAACACGTCACGTCCACCCGAACACCCGAATTGCCGGTCACGTTGAGATTGGAGAAACACTCGTGAGACGCGTTACGCCCGCCTTTCTGACGATGATC
The DNA here is from genome assembly GCA_023429275.1 of Planctomycetota bacterium. Lineage (GTDB taxonomy): Bacteria > Planctomycetota > Planctomycetia > Planctomycetales > Planctomycetaceae > Planctomyces_A. Next base: position 6,106 of record JAEYWB010000519.1, on the reverse strand, counting down.
ATGCTGCTCGTGGTGGGCGGACTGGTCGTCATGTATGTCGCCAAGCGGCTCCTCGCCAAGCCCGAGGAGGTCCGTGAGACCTCGATCACCGTCCCGATGGCGGTGCAGGACATTCCGGCCGGAACGATGATCACCGAGGCGCACCTTGCGAAGGGACGCATCGCTCCGTCGAAGCTCGAGCCGGAGCATGCCCTGTCGAACGCTCCGCTCATCGGCCGGGTGGTCAAGAACCCGATCAAGCATGCCCAGCCGATCAAGAGTACGGACCTCTACCTCGTCGGTGAGTATCCGGACCTCGGACTCGAAGCAGGGATGGAAGCCCTGACGCTCCCGACCGGAGCGGGCACGGCGACCGTCGACGGGATCGTCAAGGTCGGCGACCGGGTCAACATCCAGTTCACCCCGACCTCCGCCCCGGACCTCAACGTCACCGGTGGTTACACGATGCTCCTCATGAAGGGGATCCGGGTCGTCGCGATGAACCGCAACGCCAACCCCCGGTCCCGGACGGGGTCGATGACTCTCGAAGTCTCGCCGGAACAGGGCCGCATCCTTCTCCTCTGCAAGGACAAGGGGCAGCTCAACATGACCTACACGAACGAGACCGCGAACACCGGCCGGATCACCCTCAAGGACTCGGACAAGGCGACCCTGGCCGAGATCCTGAACGTCGATGAACCGGAAAAGCAGAAGCCGCCGATCGTCACCGAGCTCTACTCGGGGAGCGGGCGCCGTCTGCAGACGTTCAAGGACGGGATGCGTGCCGACCGCTACGGAATCGAGCGGTATGACTACAACCGGGGCAATGGCGCGTTCGGCGGTTACGGCGGTTACGGGGGCTTCGATACCGAGCCCAACGGTGTCCCGGCCGGACAGCGATTCGAGCCCTCGACGTATGGCGGCGGTTACTTTTCGGTCCCCGCCGGGGCGGGAGCAGGTCGCTTCGGCGGACCGGCAGGCCCGGGCGCGGCGGGCGGAAACCCCGGTCCGGGCGGAGCCGCCGGCGGCAACTTCGGTGGCTTCCAGGGGGGAGCCCAGGCCGAAGGCGGCTAGTTCGCAGCCTTATGACGGGGGCCGGAGGACCGGTCCCCGTTTGATCTCTCTGCGGCGAAGGGTGTCGCCGTCGGGTTGCTCACGGACGAACGGATGATGTGTGTCGTTCCTTCCACTCCACCACGCTGCCGACGCCGTGATCCTTCGACGTTCTCATCGCCGACCGGCCTCCGCCCCGCGACATGACCGTCGCGGCAGCATGGTCCCCGCCATTGCCTTCGCGATCCTGATCGTGGGGATGGCTCTCGCCCTCGTGTTCGACCGGCTGTGGCTCGATGCCGCCCGGGTCGAACTCGTCACCGCGACGGAAGCGGCCGCGCTGGCCGCCGCGAACCAGATCGCCGACGACGAGCTCCTCCGCCTGGAGCCGGACATGTCGACCCTGCTCGACAACGCCCGGACCAAGGCCGCCGAAGTCGCCGCCAGCAACATGGTCGCCGGTTCGCCCCTGGAGCTCGACACGAGCGAGGAGGGGGATGTCCGCTTCGGCCGGATCGTGACCGACTCCGAGACCGGCCTCGGGAAGTTCCTCGAGATCGATTACCGGCCGACCTCCGTCGTCGTCTTCGGTGGCCGGACGCGGCAGTTCGGCAATCCGGTCGCCCTCTTCTTCCAACAACTCACCGGGCGGACGTCCGGCGACCTTCTCGCGACGGCCGAGGCCTCGATCGACAACCGCATCACCGGCGTCCGCCCCTATGCCGGAGCGAATACCCCCGCGATCCCCCTGGCGATCCTCGACAAACATCTCGACCCGAAGCGGGTCGACACCTGGACCCACCAGATCGACGGCCGGCTCGGGGCTGACGAGTACGGCTATGACGCCGCCACCGGAGAAGTCACGAACACGCCCGACGGCATCCCGGAGTTCCTGGTGTACGGAGCGAAGCAAGACGCCAAGGAAGAGGATGTCGAGAAGGCCAACTGCCACGTTGTCGACGTCGGCACGGGGCTCAATCCCGCCGAACTCAGCCGCCAGTTTGCGAGCGGCTGGACCGCCGCCGACCTGACCGACTTCGATGGCGAGCTCCGGGTCGACTCCGGCCCGGAGACACTCGACTCGAACGCCATCCTCGGATCGGACGAGCTATCCGATCTCGAGGCCCTGATCGGTCGGGCCCGCATCTGCATCCTCTACCGGAATCCGAGGAGCCAGCGGGGGACGCCCGGCCAGTCGATGGTGCAAGCGACCCGACTTGTCGCCGTCCGCATCCTCTCCGTCCGCGAAGCGGCTGGAAAGAGCATCGAAATCCTTGTGCAGCCCGCCGTCGTCACGACGCGGACCGCCCTGGTGTCGGAAGTCGGAGGGGCGTGGTCCGCCGATCCCGACGTGCAATACGAAACGAACCCGTACATCTACAAGCTGTTCCTGACGCAGTAGGCGTCCGGAGCCTCACCCTCCCCGAGTCAGTCTGTCCCCCACAGGGTTGAAGCATGGTCACCGGAACGTTGCCCGAAAACCGCCGCAGCTTCCAGCAGCTCAAGACGAAGCTGCACCGCCAGATCGTCGACGTGATCGACATGTCGAAGGCGGGGGAGATCGGCCCCGAGGAGTTCCGCAAGCAGCTCCGCTCGCTGGCGACCCACCTCGTGAGCCGCCCCGAGAACAACCTCGCCGGGCGCGACCGGGACATCATGGTCCAGGAGCTCATGGATGAGATCTACGGCTTCGGCCCGATCCAGGAGGTGATGGACGATCCCGATGTGAGCGACGTTCTCGTGAACGGCGCCGACACGGTGTTCATCGAGCGGAACGGCCTCCTCGAGCGGACGAACATCAAGTTCGCCGACGACGACCACCTTCTCCAGTTCATCCAGCGGCTCGTCGGCCGGGCCGGACGCCGGATCGACGAAACGACGCCGATGGTCGACGCCAAGCTGGCGGACGGCTCGCGTCTTCACGCCGTCATCCCGCCGCTCGCCCTCCGCGGACCGACCCTGTCGATTCGCCGGTTCAAAAGCAAGATCGTCCAGTTCGAGGACATGGTCCGCACCGGGACCCTGACCCCGGAAATGGCCGACTTCCTCATCCAGGCCGTCCGCGGCCGAATGAACATCCTCCTGTCGGGCGGTACCGGCGCCGGCAAGACGACGATGCTCAACAACCTGAGCCGGTTCATCCCGGCTTCGGAGCGCGTCGTCACGATTGAAGAAACGGCCGAACTCCAGCTTCAGCAGGCGGACGTCGTCGGACTCGAAACCCGCGTCCCGAACGTGGAAGGAAAGGGACTCGTCACCCCGCGCGACCTGCTCCGCAACTCGCTGCGTATGCGACCCGACCGGATCATCGTGGGGGAAGCCCGCGGCGGCGAAGTCCTCGACATGCTGCAGGCGATGAACACCGGCCACGACGGCTCGATGAGCACCGTTCACGCGAACGACACCCGCGACGCCCTGGCCCGTCTCGAGCTGATGATCGCTCTCTCGGGGGCGGAGCTGCCGACGAAGGTCGCCCGGCAGTACATCGCGACCGCGATGCAGCTCTTCGTGCACGTCCAGCGTCTCCCGACCGGCGAACGAAAGATCATGCGGATCTCCGAGCTGACCGGCGTCACGAACGGCGAGTTCGACCTCGAAGACATCTTCGTCTACCGGATGGCCGGAACGGACGGAGCCGGCCGCGCGATCGGATCGTTCTACGCCACCGGCTACGAACCTCAGTGCCTCCGCCGGATGAACGCCCGCGGTTACGACGTCCCGGTCCGGATCTTCCAGGCCCGCGAACTGCGGACGGGCGGAGACTATCAGCCGATCGGAATGTGAGAGAATGGCCTAGGGCCTAGAGCCTAGAGCCCAGGGGCGGAGTCGATCTCTGACGCCTGGCCCCCGACACCTGGCCCTGACACCTGATACCTAACCCCCAGCACCTGCCATGGCCGCCAACACCATCGACGTCCGACCTGAGTTCGCGGGGATTCTCCGCGACGACGAGACGTTCTACGTCGACGAAGATCAGTCGGTCAGCAACAACATCAACGGCTGGTTTGACACCCTGCTCGTCCAGTCGGGCCTGGGGATGTCGCCGACCGTCCTCCTCTTCCTGTCGATGCTCAGCGGCGTCGCACTCGGTGGAGGGGTGTTCGTCTGGCAGGACAATCCCCTGTCCGCCGCCTTCGCCGCCGGCATCGGGTTCCTGCTTCCGATCATGCTGACGATGTTCATTCGCCAGCGCCGTCAGACGCAGATGATGAACCAGCTTCCGCCGATGATCGACGAACTGGCCCGCGCCGCGAAGACGGGCCGCAGCATGGAACACTGCTTCCAGCTCGTCGCCAACGACACCCCTGCTCCGCTCGGCACGGAGCTTCGCCTCTGCAGCCGCCGCCTCGAGCTCGGCCTGCCGATGAGCGAAGCTCTCGACGAACTTCCGTACCGCACCGGGCTCATCAGCTCGAGCGTTCTCGTGACCGCCCTGGGCGTCCACCAGCAGACCGGTGGCGACCTCGTCAAGGTGCTCGAGCGACTGGCTGTCACGGTCCGCGACCGTATCCAGTTCCAGGGACGGCTCCGGGCCGCGACCGCCGCCAGCCGGTACGTCGCGTTTTTGATGATCGCCCTTCCGCCCGCCATCCTCGCGTTCTTCATCGTCCGCGATCCGCAGTACATGACCAAGCTCATGGACGCCGACTGGGGCCGATGGGCGACGACGACCGCGTTCATCCTCGAAGTGATCGGTGTCGTGTGGATTCTCCGGATCCTCGGCTCCAGCAATCGCACATAAGTTGTCAGTTGTCAGTCGTCAGTGATCAGTCAGAGGATCCGCCCGATCGGCGTCCGCAGGCTGATGGAGAGTGGGTGCCTTGCGGCGCCTGAACTTTTGGTCCCCATGACCTTCCGGGTCCTCCGATGCTCAACCTCAGCCCCGCCAACAAGCTGATCCTCGCCAACCTCGCCATCGTGGCGATGGTGGTCCTGGTCGTCCGCCTGTTCCTCAAGTGGCGCCGTCGCCGGGCTGCATCGGTCGCTCCGGCCAGTCACCCGGTTCCTGCGCCGGCTTCGGCCAGGCGTGTTGCGGACGTGCCCCCTCCTCCGGCTCCCGTCTCGCGGTCTCCTTTCGTCTACGAAGAATCCGATCCCGTTCCGCCGAGGGCCTCGACGCCCCCGTCTTCCGCTCCGGTTGCCGCAACGCCGACGCCCGTCGTCACCGCTTCTTCGATGGCTCGCCGTGGCTTTGACGCCCAGGTTGGAACGGTTCCGCTCGAGTTCGACGAGTTTCCCGGCACGGACGACAGCGACTACCGCTTCGGCGCCTCGACGTCGATCCTGGCCGCCATGCTTCCGGAATCGGAAGACCGCCGCCGGGCCGTCACCCGCACACTGCACAACGCCGGCCAATACAGCCGCCACGCCTGGCACAACTTTGCCGCGGTCCGCTATCTGGGCATCGTCCTGCCGATCCTGTTCTTCGGGGCGGGACTGGTTCTCGTGCCGGAGCCGCTCGAACCGCTGATGATCGCAGGAGTTGTTGTCGGCCCGATCCTCGGCTGGGCGATTCCGACGATCATGCTGCAGAATCGCGCCCAGCAGCGCCTGGGGGAGATCGCCCAGGGGATCCCCGACATGCTGGATATCCTCAACATGTGCGTCAGCCAGGGGATGACCGTTCCGAGTGCGCTCGGGCGAGTCGGTCACGATCTCGAGCCGGTCTATCCCGCGCTCTCGAAGGAACTGATGATCGTCACCACGCAGGCCCGCGTCGGGACGTTGCAGCAGGCCCTGGCGAGTTTCAGCCAGCGGTGCGACATCCCCGAAGTTCACTCGTTCACGTCGCTCCTGACGCAGACCGAGAAGATGGGGACGAGCATGTCGGCCGCGCTCGTCGAGTACAGCGACAACATGCGTGAAACCGTGAAGCAGCGGTCGGACGAGAAGGCGAACTCCGCCACGTTCAAGCTGCTGTTCCCGACCGTGCTCTGCCTGATGCCGGCGGTGTTCCTGCTGCTGCTCGGTCCCGCGATCGTGGAGCTCTCGAACTTCTTCAACCGGGGCGGCAGCGACATCCTGAACAACGGGGGCCGCGCAATCCAGCAGGCCCAGCAGAACTGACCGGCAG
>JAEYWB010000421.1 GCA_023429275.1 Planctomycetota bacterium | reverse complement strand
CTCTTCCCCTTCTTCGCCGCTCGCCCGCGAAACAAGATCCTCCGGCCGTCCGTCACGGTAGAACGGGATCGGCGAGCGGCTGAAGTAGAGAGCCTTCCCATCCGCCGCGCAGACGACCTTGACGCAGCTCGTGTCGAGAAGCGTCGCCACGTCGCGAATCGGTGTGGCGAGGGTCGCCATCTCGACGCCCGGGCGGGCCGCCAGGACGTCGATGAGCCGGTCGAGTGAGCCGGGATCGAGTTCCGGCTCGTCTCCCTGGATGTTGATGACGATGTCGGCGTCAGGGCACGCCCGGCGGACCACCTCGGCGATCCGGTCGGACCCGCTCGGATGCTCCCCCGTCATCTCGACGCGTGCTCCGAAGCTGCGGGCGACGGTGGCGATCTCCTCGCCATCGGCGGCAATGATCACGTCCGAAAGTCCCTTCGCCTGCTTCGCGACCTCCCAGGCGTACTGGAGGAGCGGCTTTCCGGTGTCGGCCAGAAGCAGTTTCCGCGGCAGGCGGGAGGAGTGGAGCCGGGCCGGGATGATTCCGTAGGTCTTCATCGCGAAAATGTCTTTCGATCCGTGAACGCGACCGCCCGGCCGAGGTTTTCGAGCCGGAAGGGATGGTTTATCGTGAACGGCTGAGTCCCCATCAAGCCCCTCTTCTCCTCTGAAGCCGTTCTCCATGCCCAATCCGCTGCTCGCCACGACCGGCCTGCCCGCCTTCGACGCGATCCTGCCCGAACACATCGGGCCCGCGATCGACCAGGTGCTGGCGGAGTCGCGCGCTCAGCTCGAGGACCTCGAGGTTCACCTTCAGCCGACCTGGGAAGGGCTGATGGTCCCGATCGACCAGATCAACCGCAAATTCGAGCGGTCCTGGGGACCGGTGGCGCACCTGTTCGGCGTCCTCAATTCGCCGGAACTGCGGGCGGCCTACGAGGCGGCCCAGCCTCTCGTGGTCGAGTTCGGGCTCCGGATGCGGCAGAGCGAGCCGATTTACAAGACGCTCAAGTACATCCGCGCGAACGAGGTGTGGAACACGCTGACACCGGTCCAGCAGCGGATCATTGACCAGCGGATCCTGGCGACGGAGCTTTCGGGGATCGGCCTGACCGGCGAACAGCGGGAGCGGTTCAACGAGATCGAAAAGGAACTCTCGCGGCTCTCGACCGAGTTCTCGAATCACGTCCTCGATGCCACGAAGGCGTGGTCGCTCGTCATCTCGAACCCGGATGATGCCGAGGGGCTGCCGATGTCGCTCCGCAGCCTCGCCGCGCAGTCGTACAACAAGAACAAGGGTGACGCCGATGCCCCCGCCACGCCGGAAGCCGGGCCGTGGCGGATCACGCTCGACTTCCCCTGCTACAACCCGTTCATGCAACATTGCCGCAACCGGGCGCTGCGTGAGGAGGCCTACCGGGCCTACGTCACGCGGGCTTCGTCCGGCGAGTGGGACAACACGCCCCTCTGCCGGCAGATCCTGGCGCTGAAGCAGGAGAAGGCGAAGCTCCTCGGCTATAACAACTACGCGGAAGTGAGCCTCGCCGAGAAGATGGCGGGGAATGTCGAAACTGTCTCACAGATGTTCGAGACGCTGCTCGCCGCGGCCCGCCCCGCCGCCGAGCAGGACATGATCGAGCTGCACGAGCTCGCTCTCGCCTCCGGGCAGACCGAGCCGGTCACCTACTGGGATATCCCGTTCTGGGCCGAGCGGCTCCGCGAGCGGAAGTACAGTTTCACCGACGAGGAGCTTCGTCCCTACTTCTCTCACGAGCGGGTCCTTGACGGACTGTTCCAGCTCCTCCAGCGGCTGTTCGACATCACCGTCGTCCCGGCTGACGGCCAGGCACCGATCTGGAACAACGATGTCCGGTACTTCCTCATTCTCAACGAGCACGGACAGCAGATCGCGGCGTTCTACTACGACCCGTACTCCCGCCCTGAGAACAAGCGGCCCGGCGCCTGGATGGATGACTGCCTGACCCGTCGGCGGATCAACGGGGATGTGCAGCTTCCGGTCGCCCACCTCGTCTGCAACTGTACTCCCCCCGTCGGCGACCAGCCTGCCCTGATGACGTTCCGCGAGGTCGAGACGCTGTTCCACGAGTTCGGCCACGGCCTGCAGCACATGCTGACGACGATCGAGCACCCCGAGGTGGCGGGGATCAGCGGCGTCGAGTGGGACGCCGTCGAGCTTCCGAGCCAGTTCATGGAAAACTGGTGTTATCACCGGCCGACGCTGCTCAGCCTCGCGAAGCATTACCAGACGGGGGCGACGCTTCCGGACGACCTGTACGAAAAACTTGTTGCGGCCAAGACGTTCCAGGCGGGAACGATGCTGCTGCGGCAGCTGACGTTCGGCATGACCGACATGGAGCTTCACTCGAGCTTCGATCCCAACGGCACCGAGACGATCTTCGACGTCCAGCGACGCATCATGGAGCGGACGTCGGTTCTCCCGATGGATCCGCAGAACAGGTTCCTCTGCTCGTTCTCGCACATCTTCGCCGGCGGCTATTCAGCCGGGTACTACAGCTACAAGTGGGCGGAGGTTCTCAGCGCCGACGCGTTCTCGGCGTTCGAAGAGGCGGGACTCGACAACGAGCAGTCGGTCCAGACAACCGGCCGGCTGTTCCGCGACACGGTCCTCGCGCTCGGGGGAAGCCAGCACCCGATGGAGGTCTACCGCGCATTCCGCGGCCGCGAACCGAGCCCCGCGGCCCTCCTCCGCCATACCGGCCTGGCCTGAACACAACGACGAAGAATCAGGGTCGTCGAGGCCACGTGTCCGGTCCTGATTAGCGAAGATCAGCGGAGATTAGTGTTCTCTTTCTTCTGGAACAAAATGACCGAAGACTCTTCGCCGTGCATTCACGAGAAGAGGAACACTAATCCTCGCTAATCCAGAGAGTAATTCGATCTGTCCGTTTCCCGATGTGAGTGGTTCGGTGGTTGAGAACGCCTGGAACGCCAAGCTGTACGACACCCGCCACAACTTCGTGACGAGGTACGGCGAGGATGTCCTCGAGCTTCTTCAGCCGCAGCCGGGGGAGAGGATTCTCGATGTCGGCTGCGGAACGGGGCACCTGACCGCGAAGATCGCGGAGTCAGGGGCGACGGTCCTCGGCCTCGACAGTTCCGACGAAATGATCGCGACCGCCCGTGAGGCGTATCCCCAGCTCGCCTGGTCGGTGGCGGACATCTCCTCCATCGAGCCGGAAACTCTGCTCGCGGACGGTCCGTTCGACGCCGTCTTCTCGAACGCCGCCCTCCACTGGGTGAGCCGGGCTGAGGCGGCAGTCCAGGCGATGTCCGCTGTGCTCCGGCCCGGGGGCCGGTTCGTCGTCGAGTTCGGCGGCCACCGGAACATCGAGAAGGTGCTCAGGGGGCTGCTCGATGCGATGGAGGCGGTGACGGGGACGCGCCCGAAGCACGAGTGGTTCTATCCGACAATCGGAGAATACGCGTCGCTCCTCGAGAAGCACGGCATCGAAGTCCTGTCGGCCTGGCTCTTCGATCGCCCGACGAAGCTCGACGGGACCGAGGGGCTGCGGAACTGGTATCGGATGTTCCGGCGGTCCTGGGTGGAAGCGTTTGAGGAGGATGACCGGGAGAATGTCTTCCGGCGGGCCGAGGACCAGTTGCGCGGCGACCTGTTCCGCGAAGGCAACTGGTGGGCCGACTATCGGCGGATCCGTCTTGTCGGCCGTCGCGTCTGACCGCCTCGACATTGCCGGCATCACGCCCCGTGCTTCTGCGGCTCTTGACGGGACCAGGAGATCGCGGGACAACCAGACGGTGATGTCCCGCCGGACGTCGAGAGTTCTGTTCCCGTCGTTCCCTGGAATCTGCCGATGCGCTCTCTCGTCTTTCCGGTCCTGTTCTTCTGCTGCGCGGTCCCGGCCTGTGCCGAAGAGTCGGCATCCGTGGCTTCCGCCAGGCCAAACGTCCTGCTGATCTGCGTTGACGATCTCAAGCCGACGATCGGGTGCTATGGAGATCCGCTCGCCCGGACCCCGAACATCGACCGGCTGGCTGCCCGCGGAATCCGGTTCGACCGGGCCTACTGCAACCAGGCGGTCTGTTCGCCCTCGCGGAATTCGCTCCTCACCGGCCGCCGGCCGCAGACGCTGGGGATTTACGACCTCGGAACCAACTTCCGGGACGTCGCCCCGAACGCAGTCACCTTTCCGCAGTACTTCAAGCAAAGCGGCTACCACACGCAGGCCGTGGGGAAGATCTTTCATGTCGGCCACGGCAACCATGAGGATCCCGTCTCGTGGAGTGAGCCTCACTGGAAGGCGAACACGGTCGCTTACGTCCTCCCGGAGAACCGGGCGGAGATGACCCGGGAAGAGGCCCTCTTCAGCAACAAGCCGGGCGGAAAGCTGCCGCGCGGGTCGGCGACCGAGGCGGCCGACGTCTCCGACGAGACCTACCCCGACGGAATGATCGCAGCCGAGGCGGTTCGCCGGCTCGAGCAGCGAAAGGGGGCGAAGGAGCCTTTCTTTCTGGCGGTCGGCTTCCTGAAGCCCCACCTGCCGTTCTGCGCCCCCAAGCGGTACTGGGACCTCCACGACCCGTCGAAGTTCCCGCTCGCCGCTCTCAAGGAACCGCCGGTCGGCGCGCCATCGTTCGTTCCGACGGGGTGGGGCGAACTCCGGCAGTACACCCCGATGCCGGACAAAGGTCCGGTGTCCGACGAGCAGGCCCGGCACCTGATCCACGGTTACTACGCCGCCGTGAGCTACATGGATGCCCAGCTCGGCAAGGTGCTGGAGGCTCTCGACCGGACCGGCCTCGCGAAGAACACGGTCGTCGTCCTCTGGGGCGATCACGGCTGGCATCTCGGCGATCACGGGATGTGGTGCAAGCACACGAACTACGAGCAGGCGACGCGGATTCCCCTGATCGTCAGCGCTCCCGGCGTGACGTCGGCCGGCACGAGCACGTCGGCCCTCATCGAAACGGTCGACATTTACCCGACGCTCTGCTCACTGGCTGGTCTCCCCGCCCCGGCGGACCTCGATGGCCGGAGTTTCGCTCCGACGCTCAAGGAGACCGACGCGCCGACCAAGCCGGCTGTGATTCAGGTTTACCCGCGCGGCCCTCGGATCGGCCGGAGCCTTCGAACGGCGCGTCACCGGCTTGTCGAATGGAAGGAGCCGGGGGCCGCGGCGGACTCGGCCATCCTGGAACTGTACGACTACGAAGCCGACCCGGCCGAGTCGAAGAACCTCGCCGCCGAGCAACCGGATGTCGTGGCCGAGTTGCGAAAGACTCTCAACGGCTTTGCCGAAGCCCGGCTGCAGTTTCAGCGGAACAGCGGGCAACAGAAGCCGAAGCAGGACCGCAACGCGATGTTCAACGGCCGCGACAAGGACCGCGACGGCAAGCTCACCCGCGAAGAGTTCCTCGCCCGACAGCCCGATCCGGACGAAGCTCCGAAGCGGTTCGTCCGCTTCGATGCCAATCGGGATGGGATCCTGAGCCGCGACGAGTTCGTAAAGATGGGGAAGGTCGACTGAACAACGGGTGACACATCCCTCCGTCTCTTAAGAGCCACCTCGTCGTCTGGCCATCCCATTACCA
>JAEYWB010000417.1 GCA_023429275.1 Planctomycetota bacterium | reverse complement strand
GGTTCGTGACATTGTCGTCGACGGCAAGGACCCGCAGCCTCGAAACAGCACTCGGGATGGCCTGGAGCCGCCGCTCCGAGTCGGAGACCGGCATGAGCGGGAGCCGGAACCAGAAGACCGAGCCCTTTCCGACCTCGCTCGCGACGGCGATGACGCCCCCCATCAGCTCGGCCAGCTGCTTGCAGATCGCCAGGCCCAGTCCCGTCCCGCCGTACTTGCGCGTGGTCGACGCGTCGGCCTGGACGAACGGGCTGAAGAGTTTGTCGATATGGTGAGCCGGAATCCCGATCCCCGTATCCCGGACCGAGAAGAGGATTCCGTGGTCGTCCGTCGCCTCCGGATCTCGCGAGACACGGATCCCGACCTCGCCCCGATCCGTGAACTTGAGAGCATTGTTGACGAGGTTGATGAGCATCTGGCGGATCCGCTCGGGATCGCCGCGGACGATGCGCGGGACATCCGGCAGCACGTGGGCCGAGAGTTCCAGATTCTTGACCTGGGCCTGGTAGCCGAACATCTCGACGACATCCTCGACGAGGTTCTGCAGGTCGAACTCGACCGACTCGAGCTCGAGCCGTCCCGCCTCGATCTTCGAAAAGTCGAGGAGATGGTTGATCAGGCTCAGCAGGACGCCGGCGGAAGTCCGGGCGATCTGGACGTGATGCCGCTGCTTGCCGTCGAGCGGCGTCACCTTGAGAAGCTCGAGCATCCCGATCACGCCGTTGAGCGGTGTGCGGATCTCGTGGCTCATCCGGGCGAGGAACGTCGATTTCGCCTGGTTGGCCGCGTCCGCCTGCTCCTTCTGCCGCCGCCAGTCGTCGAGCTGCTTCTTCTCGGTGATGTCGACGACAGTCCCCTCGTAGCGTTCGATGGCTCCTTCCGGATTGCGGACGACGCGGGCGTTCTCGGAGATCCAGATGATCGAGCCGTCGCGGCGATAGACCTGCGACTCGAAGTCGGTGACGACACCGCAGTCGGCGATCAACCGGGCGAACTCCGCGCGGCGCGCCGGGTCGACGTAGAGCTGCGACTGGATGTTGCCGATCCCGGCAATGACTTCGTCCGGAGAGTTGTAGCCGTAGATCCGGGCGAGTGCGGGGTTGGCGGCGAGATAGCGGCCGTCCGGCGTCGTTTGAAAGATCCCTTCGACGCTGTTCTCGAAGATGCTCTTGTACCGCGCTTCCGCGGCGTCGAGAGCGGTCGCGGCCGCTTCCCGGGCGCCGATCTCGGTCCGGATCAGCTGCAGGATGCGGTCATATTCCGAAGGGGTGCCCGGGTCCGATCCGGCGCTCGCAGCCCGCCGAGGCTCCTGTTCCGCGGAGGAACAGGGCGTTCTCGAGGCCCGGCGACGGAGATAGCCGACAGTGGCATGGACGGAGCCGACGACGGTGGAACAGGTGAGGACAGTCCACCAGTCAATGGAAGGGAGGAATGGCAACATGAGGGTGCACCGCTTTCGATGACCGGGCCATAGCGCATGTCCCGGCCTTTCACGCCGACCCGCCTCGGGGAGAGGGGGTGCCAGACGCGTGCTCGCGGCCAAGCGGAGCCACGAGATTCCCTTGGATGAACCCTAGGTCGTGATCTGTGATGCGAAACGGAACAGTGTTGCGAAAGAACAACATCCCCGGCCCATCGTTCTTCCGCAACGACTTTTCCGGATGTAGCGATAGGACCTCGGCACTCCGTGCCGAGAACGGACCGGACGGACCAGGCCCCGTTCCACTTGAGCGATGTGGCGGAGCACCCGCCCGCCTCACGCCGGGATGAGGTGCCTGCGATCGGGAGAACGCGAACGGCGGGATTGAACCGGACGGTAGCAATTGCCGGCTGATGGGGATTGGCGACCGAGCGACGGCTCTGGCTCGATTGATATCGCGCGGGGCACCGTCAGGAAGGAGAATTCTCTTTCCTCGAGCGTCCGTTCGACGGCACGGAGTTCCGCGGGACTACTCGCAGCCGCAGACCATGTCGCACACTTCGGCGTCGAGGGCCCGCTTCTCGGGACAGCCGTGGCCAGCCCACCAGTCGGCGGCATCCTCCCGGGTCCACTGGCCGGCGTCCCGGCAGAGCATCAGCGCGTCCCGCAGGGCTGCGGCGGAATCGAACCGCTTGTCCGGGGACTTCTCGAGGCACTTCAAGATGACCCCTTCGAGATCGGCGGGGACCGCCACCCCATCCCCGGACATCGGTGGGACCGCCTGCTGAGCGTGAGCGAGGATCACCTTGATCGGCTTGTCGGCTGCGAAAGGCACCCGGCCAGTCAGCAGGAAATACGCCGTCACGCCGAGCGAATACAGGTCGCTGCGGGCGTCGGGAGTCTCCCCTGACGCCTGTTCCGGAGACATGAAGAGGGGAGACCCGGTAATGAATCCCTCCTGCGTCAGCCCGGCTTCCTCGGCCCGCGCGAACTGGTCGCGGACCAGTCCGAAGTCGAGAAGCTTCGCGACGTCGTAAACGCCGCCACGCTGCGCAGAAAAGACATTGGCGGGCTTGATGTCGCGATGGACCATCCCGTGATCGTGCGCTTCGCTCAGCGCATCACAGACCTGCATGAGCAGATGGATGACCCGGTC
>JAEYWB010000397.1 GCA_023429275.1 Planctomycetota bacterium | reverse complement strand
CCCATGGCCCGCGAACACCGGCGACGTGACGTTCGTCAATCAGAAAGTGGAGATCGACTGGGATCCCACGGGCTTCGGCGCAACGCGCGAGACGTTCACGCCCAGTGCGCAGGACGGATACAAGTCGATGACGGGCGAGTCGAACCGATTCAATCGGCTGACGGCGACGAAGTTGTTCCCGTGATCCCTATCCGGTGAGCGTTGAACGCAACGCGCCGCACGGCGCGTCCCTGATCTTTTTGTCGATTCATCGCGTCCGCGACGCCGTCACGGAGGCCCCAGGATCAGATTGAGCAACTCGGCCAGCGTCCCAAGGGCCACGAGGATGGCCAGGGGAATCAGCCACCACATCCGCATCCGCTGCCTGCGGCTCAATCGATCCAGCGCCGCCGAGAGCTGCTCGGGCGTTATCTCGTCCTCAGGCGGTTCTCGGTCCTCCGTCGGCATGTGATCGCCTCCTCCTCTCATCATGCTGGCGGTCCAGCCGCATCGGTACAACCACGGAACAGCGGACCGGAATTTGCATCCCCGCGAAGAGCGATCGCAAGTTTGAGAACGAAGTGCTTCATTGCGTCGAACGATCGTTGCGAATCGAAACGTGAATCTGTAGAAGTTACCCAATCTGCGGAGGATGGATCCGACATCCCGACGACCGACATCGGCGGGCTGGAGCGTTGGCACCATCCCGGCAGTCCATACCGCCGGAGAGATTCTCAGGAGGAATGTCCGTGCCTCACAAGTCGTTCTTTCATCAGGTTCTCGTCGCTCTTCAGACTGCGACGCTTCTTTGCCTCCCCGTTGTGGTGCGAGCCCAGGAGGGATTCCCGCGCGGAGTCGCGCCAGGGCCGGCCGCAGCTCCTCCAGCCGATTTCGAACCCGGCGCCTTCGCTGCCGAAGGTCGTCCCCTTGGCGTGCGGATCTCCAGCCACGGAGTGCTGGCCGGGCGGTTTTCGGTCGCCGATGCCATCACGGGAAAGAAGGTCCCGGCCCTGCAGCTCGTCGTCCGCGTTCTGAAAGATGGCAAGGTCATCTCCCGGGCGAAGCCCGGCGTTGGCGGAGTCTTCCAGATCAAGGGGCTCAAGGCGGGGGTTCATTCGATCGTCGCCGATGGTTCTGACGGCTACTTCTCGAGCAAGATTCGCGTTCTTCCTCCGGTCGCGGGCACGCCCGCCGCTTCCGACCAGGCGCTGCAGATCGATGCGACCGTCGTTCATCCGATCAACACCAAGCTCGCCAAGACGATCATTCGAGACCGCTTCCTTCCGGTCGATCCCGCTCTGACCCGATCGATGTCCGCGACTTACCGGGGCGAACCGCGCGACGCGGTGAGCGATCCCGTGGAAACGCCGATGCTCCACCTGGCGAAGGACGGCGGCCTGAAGGTGCGAATGGTCGGGTTGACGCCCGGCCGGTCGAACCAGGCGAGAGACGTCATCAGCGACGGCTTCCTCCTCCAGGGAGGCAAGGTCGCCGCGCGAGCAACGTCCGATTCCGCTGGCGTGATGGAGTTTGCACCGATTCCTCCCGGGGCCTACTCGCTCGTCGTTCTCAACAACGTCGACAAGGGTGCGGCCGCGTCCACGAACTGGGCGAACCAGCCCCGTGCGGGATTTGTGGCCATGGGTGTGCAGGTCGTCGGTCTGCCTCCCGCTCCGCGCGGAGTGGGGCCGATGCCGACCCCGGCTTCGGCCGCCGTCACCCTCGAAGACGAGATCCAGTTCGTCCAGGCCGATGGAAGCGACGTCAACGAAATCGAAGGGATCGACAGCGCTGAAGGCGAAGCGGTCGTCATCGATTCGACAGAGCCCCCACCGGAAGTCATTCCTCCCGGCGGAGGGGGCTTCGTCGGGGGTGGAGGCGGAGGCTTTGGCGGCGGTGGGGGAGGCGGAGGAGCGGGCCTCGGGCTCGGACTTGCTGCACTCGCCGCAGGGATCGGTGCGGCGGCGGCGATCGCTGCCGACGACAACAACAATGGCTTCCCGATTCCCCCTGCCAGTCCGGCTCTCCCGGCGCCGGCCGTCACCCCGTAAGCGTGCTGTCGCGGCAGATGCCCCGGACCTTGGGCATCTGCTCAGCCCGGCTGATCGGACGGATGATTGATCAGCCACAACCGTGACCCAAAGACCACGCCGAGTTCGTCAGGAGCGACGAAGGGGGCCGAGCGATTTTCAGGAAAGCAGGGGCTTCGACTTGCCTGCCCGGTCCTGGATGGCCAACGGACTTCAGCTTCTCGGCGGAGGGACTCTCCTCCTCGCCGTTCTGATTGCGCCTTGGCTGATCGGCGGAGTCGCCTCGAAAGCGCAGTGGGGGCTGTATTCCGCCATCGGCGTGGCGGGCCTCCTCTGGGCGCTGTCGGTCGCCTTTGCCGCCCGTGAAGAGAGGGGGCCGGTCATCGGCCTCCCATCGATTCTCTGGCCGATGGGGGCCTATCTGGCGCTCGGGCTGTTCCAGCTCTCGCCGGTTCAGGCATCCCCTTCAGGTGGTGAGCTCCCCGCTGTACCGCAACAACTCCCCTGGGCAGCGTCCGCAGGTGGCCCGCGATCTGAAGAAGGGCAGGGTGACCAGTCACCTCGAGAGATCCTCGGCGCTTTCCGATCGGCTTCCACACTCTCACCCGCATCGACTCGTTTTGCGCTCGCGCGGCTGACGTTCGCCGTGATCGCGACGTTCCTGGCGGCCCAGCTCTTCCGGAAGACGCGGCTGGCTCGCTGGTTGTGGGGAGGGCTCGCCCTCAATGGGTGTGCCCTGGCGTTCCTCGGCTTCGTGCAGATGCTCTCCTGGAACGGGAAGCTGCTCTGGACGATCCCCCTGGAGCTTGGCGGGCAGCCGTTCGCCACATTCGTCAACCGGAACAACGCTGCCGGATATCTGAACCTCTGCCTCGCTGGTGGAATCGCTCTCCTGTCCTCACGGGGGGGCAGCATCGAAGAGAGCGATGAAGAGCTCTCATGGGATGACGCCCCTTCGACCACCCGTGGGCTTCGGACGCTCGGAATCGCTGTCGGACTGGCGATTGCCACGATCGCCGCCGGCATCGTCGCGTCGGCTTCGCGCGGTGGAACGCTGGGAATGATCTGCGGCGCGACTGTGGTCGGGTTGCTCTCGCTCCGCAGAGGGGCGATGGCGAAGTCCCTGGCCGGGCTGCTGGCGATCGTCGCGGTGACGGTGGCTGTCGCCGTCTGGACGGGTGCGGGTGAGCGCCTCGGGAACCGGCTGACGGGTTCCCCGGTGGCGGCCCTGCAGGACAACGGCCGGTGGGCTCATTGGAGCGACGCCCTGAGCGTCTTCCGGGATTTCCCGGTGACCGGAACCGGACTCGGGACGTACCGGTTTGCAGTCCTTCCCTATCAGTCACACCCGTCCGACTCGCAGTTCCTGAACGCGGACAATCAGTTTGTCGAAACACTGGTGGAAGGGGGCGCCGTCGGACTCGCTCTCGTACTGGCGGCCATCGTCCTCTTCGGCTCCGTCCTCCGCGGCCTGAATCGATCTTCGACAGAACCTGGACACTCCGGAGTTGCCCTCGCGGGAGTCTTCCTGCTGGTGAGCCAGTCGGTCTGCGGGTTCTTCGACTTCGGCCCGATCGTCACCGCGAACATGTTGACCCTTGCGGTGCTGGTGGGATCTCTGTGCGGACACCAGGTTTGTGTGCCTGCTCGTCTCCGGGAAGCCGGGACCGATCGCAGCCGTCTCTCTCTCCGCTCGCTCGGCCGGTTCGGCCTCGTCGTGGTCCTCTTCGCCGCGGGGAGCCTCGGCTTGCGGGAGGTTCACGGCGTCGTTCGCCTCGACCATCTCCGCTCCCGGGTCCCGTCACTCACTGGCCCTGAGGCGATTTCGGATGCTGAGCTCGCCGCAGTTCTCACCGAGCTGGATGGAGTCGAGACGGACAATCCGGAAGTCCATCAGTTTGCGGCGGACCTGTGGGCCCATCGGTTCCGGCTGGCGGCGTTTGCACAGGCCCGGCGCGCCGATCCTACCCGTTCCGCCTCCGAGATCTGGGACGCCACGCAGCTTCCGCTCCTCCACAGACAGGTCAACGACTGGGCGCGCTCCGGCCAGTTGGAACGTCTGAGGATGCTGGCGGAGGATCCGGGCGTCAGCACACTCCTGGTCCCCTGTGTCGCACGCCTTCAGCGGACGACCGAGTGCTGCCCGTTCTTTTCGCGCAGCGACCTCATGCTCGCGTCGCTCGCCTTCGTCCGATCGCTCCCCTCCACAGAAGTGCGGCCCGAGACTTCCCCTGATGCGGCAGCCGGATTGAACGAGACTTACCGAGGACTCCGGATCGCTCCAAGCCTCGAACGATCATTACTTTTCGCAGCGGAACTCTTCGATGCTTCCGGGCGAACGGCGGAAGCGCAGGCGTGCTGGAAGCGTTGTGCAACCTTCTACCCGCAGTCGATTTCGCGAGTGCACCGAAGGGTCTCGCCGGGCCTCACCTTCGACGAGGAGCTGCGGAACGTTCTGCCCGCATCGCCATCTCTCCTGCTCCACTTTGCCCGGGCCGAATTGACCGGTGATCACCAGTCCGC
>JAEYWB010000315.1 GCA_023429275.1 Planctomycetota bacterium | reverse complement strand
CCGGACTTCCTGTTCGCCAACGATGTCTGGTCGCAGTTCATCTATCTGACATACGGCCCGGACGGGCAGGTGTTCGTCATCGACTGGTACGACAAGAACCAGTGCCACCACGGTAACTCGGGGGGGCACGACCGGACGAACGGCCGGATCTTCAAGATCGTCTACGGGAATCCGGAGCCCGTGAAAGTCGATCTCAGGAAGCAGAGTATCGCAGAACTCGTCGGCCTGATGGCTCATCCCAACGAGTGGTATTCGCGGCACGCCCGGCGGATCCTCCAGGAGCGTTCCGCCACGAAGGCCGACGGGGATGAAGCGCAGCAGCGGCTGGAGGAGACGATCCGCAGTTCGAAGGAGCCCGCGGTCCGGCTGCGGTCCCTGTGGACGCTCGGGGCCATCGGTCGGCTGACGCCCGCGCTCGCCGGGACGCTTGCGTCGGACGCTGACCCGGCGATCCGCACATGGGCCCTCCGCCTCGCCTTCGAGGCCCCCGAACATCTCCTGGGGGCGAAGATCCTCGCCGAACGGGCCGCGGTCGAACCGGAGCTGAGCGTGCAGCGGGAGATCGTCTCGGCATTGCTCCGGTCTCCGCCGGGCCAGGCCAAGCCGGCTCTCGACGCGCTCCTCGCACGGGCGGAAGGGGTCAACGATCACAACCTGCCACTCCTCCTCTGGTACGCGACCGAGCGGGAGGTTCTCAGCGACCCGAAGTGGGCGGCGGCGACCGCACTCAAGACTCCGTACAAGACCGTCGCCCGGTACATCGTCCGCCGCCTCGCCTCCGATGACGCGGGTTACGGCGACCTCTTTGCAGCGATCGATTCCGCCCCGCATGACCAGTGGAGCTGGATGCTTGAAGAGGTGGTGGCCGCTCTCAAGACGCGCGGCAACGTCGCGATGCCGAAGGCCTGGGAAAAGACGTACGACCTGATCTCCAGCGAGAAGAGCGGTCCGATCCTTCAGATGCGGGACTTCATTGCGGTCAAGTTCGGTGATCGACGGGCGTTCCAGTCGCTCCGCGAGACGCTCTCGAACCGCGGGCTCTCCGCCGAGAGCCGCAAGCTGGCTCTCGATACGCTCGTGGCCGGGGCCGATCCGGAGCTGCCGGGCGTGGTCTACACCCTTCTGGACGACGAGGCGATCCGCACGCCGTCGATCAACGCCCTCGGCGCGGTCTACAACAACGAGACGCCGGCCCGCCTCCTCAGTGCTTACCCCAAGCTTCCTCCCGCGGACAAGCAGGCAGCGATCGGCGTCCTCAGCATGCGGGCCGACTCGGTCCTCGCGCTGCTCGAGGCGATGGAGAAGAACCAGGTTCCCAGGAACGACCTGACCGCCTTCACGGTCCGCCAGATCGCCCGGCTCAACAATGATGAAGTGACGAAGCGGCTCAACGAGGTCTGGGGGATCCTTCGCGATACGCCGGCCGACAAGATCGCCGACCTCAAGAAGTACAAGGGCCTGCTGAAGCCGTCCGCCCTCGAGCTGGCCGATTCCGCGCACGGCCGCGAGCTGTTCAACAAGACCTGCGCCGCCTGCCACACGCTGTTCGGCTCCGGGAAGCAGATCGGCCCCGACATCACCGGCTCGAACCGGGCCAACCTCGATTATCTCCTCGAAAACCTCCTCGATCCGAGCGCCGTCGTCGGGAAGGATTACCAGATGACCCTGTTCGTCCTGACCGACGGGCGGGTCCTCAACGGGATCGTCCGGCAGGAGCAGGCGGAGACGGTCACGATCCAGACCCCCACCGACCAGATCGTCATCCCGAAAGCGGAGATCGAAGAGCGTAAGCTCTCGTCGCTGTCGCTCATGCCGGAGGGGCAGCTCAAGCAGCTGAGCGACTCGGACGTGCGTGACCTCGTCGCCTACCTCGGCTCGCCGGGACAGGTCCCGCTTCCCGGGGAGGGCCCCTTCCTCGACCCGAAGACGAAGAAGGTCGCGGGAGCGATCGAAGGAGAGAAGCTGAAGGTCGTCTCCAAGTCCCGCGGCAACCTCGGAACGCAGGGGATGGGCGGGTTCTCGCTCGGCAAGTGGAGCGGAACCGAGCACCTGTGGTGGACCGGCGGCAAGCCGGGGGATAAAGCAGTGCTCGAGTTTCCGGTCGGCGATGCCGGCCGCTATGAGATCTTCGTCGTCCTGACGAAGGCGGTCGACTACGGCGAAGTCCAGCTCTCGCTGAGCGGCAGGACAGTGACCGGCAAGCTCGACCTCTACAACGACGGCGTCGTCAACTCGCCGCCGATCTCGCTCGGGACGCACACGCTCTCGGCCGGCCCGCAGCAGCTGGGCGTCGAGATCACCGGGGCGAACCCGAAGGCGGTGAAAGCGTACATGTTCGCGGTCGACTACCTCTGGCTGAAGAAGGCCGAGTAGATCGACGCTGTCACGCCGTCTGACTGAGCGGAACACGCCCATCCCCGGTTCGATGGGCCGCCGTTCGGTCATCGTCACATGGGCGTATTGCAACCACGGACCGCGCGCGAGCGTGCCGCCGAGGAAGGCTTTTTGCCACAGTGTGCACAGAGGACTCAGAGGGCCTCTGTGTTCTCTGCGACCCTCTGTGGCAAAACTCCCTTGCTGCCAAGCGACCAGCCGCCCCGGCGTTGAGTCGTCGCTTCATGAGGGCCGCTGACGCGGGCCGTCGCATTCCGATATCCGCGCCCGAATTC
>JAEYWB010000688.1 GCA_023429275.1 Planctomycetota bacterium | reverse complement strand
AACATGAAGCGGCTGCGGGGCATCGAGGCCTCGACCGGCTCGCTCGGCCAGGGGCTGTCGATCGCCATCGGCCACGCTCTCGCCGGCAAGATGGACAAGAAGAACTACCGCACGTTCGTCATGATGGGCGACGGCGAGATGGGCGAAGGACAGATCTGGGAAGGCCTCGCCGCCGCCGAGAAGTACAAGCTCGACAACCTCACCGCGATCGTCGACCAGAACGGCTTCCAGCAGACCGGCTCGTCCCACGAAGTCCTCGACATGGGCGACTTCCAGAAGAAGATCGAGTCGTTCGGCTGGCACGTTCAGACGATCAACGGCAACGACATGGCCGAAGTCGTCCCGGCCCTCAAGGCGGCCGTTGCGGTCAAGGGGCAGCCGACCTGCATCGTCTCGAAAACCCGCAAGGGCTTCGGCATCCTGCCGATCCTCGAGTCGGAAGGGGACATCAACTACCACGGCAAGCCGCTGCCGAAGGCCGTCGCCGAGAAGGCCCTCGCCTTCCTCGACAAGACGGCCGTCTAACGAGAATTCCGTAGGACGGCTTTTCAAGCCGTCTGTCCAGCAATGATCTGGACCGGCCTGACGCCGGGACGAACGGCTTGAAAAGCCGTTCTACGACAAACACACCTCTCACCACCAAGACCTGCTATGTACCTCGGTGAAGCCAGCGGATTCAAACTCGGTAAGGCGACCCGCGACGCCTTCGGCGTGGCCCTCAAGGAACTCGGCGCGACGCACAAGGACCTGTGCGTCGTCGACGCCGACGTCGGTAACTCGACCCGGACGGAACCGTTCGGCAAGGCGTATCCCGACCGGACGTTCAACGTCGGGATCGCCGAAAGCAACATGGTCAGCGTTGCCGGCGGCCTCGCGGCGTGCGGGAAGATTCCCGTCGTTTCGAGCTTCGCCTGCTTCCTGCTCGACAACGCCTTCGACCAGATCCGGATGTCGGTCGCGTTCCCGAACCTGAACGTCAAGCTCGTCGGCTCCCACTCGGGGATCTCGATCGGCGAAGACGGTCCGTCGCAGATGGGGATCGAGGACATCGGCCTTGCCTGCTCGCTGCCGGGCGTGATCGTCGTCGTTCCGTCCGACACCGCCACCTGCAAGGCGGCCACGAAGGCGATCGTCGAGCACAAGGGACCGGCGTACCTCCGGACCGGCCGCGGCAACGCCGCCGAGATCCACCCGGAAAACGTCAAGTTCGAGATCGGCAAGGCGATCCAGGTCCGGGACGGCAAGGACGCGACGATCATCGGCTGCGGCCTGATGATGGGGGCGGCCGTTGACGCCGCCACCGCCCTCGAAAAGCAGGGTGTGTCGGTCCGCGTCCTCGACATGCACACGATCAAGCCGCTCGACCGCGCCGCGGGCGAGAAGGCGGCGAAGGAGACCGGCTGCATCGTCGTCGTGGAAGAACACCTCCACCACGGCGGCCTCGGCTCGGTCGTCGCCCAGGCAGTCGTCGAGACGAAGCCGGTCCCGATGGAGTTCCTCGATGTCGGCGACTGCTACGCCGAGTCGGGCGATCCGGACGGCCTGCTCGTCAAGTACGGCCTGACCACCGATAACCTCGTCAAGGCGGTCCTCAAGGCAAAGTCCCGCAAGGGCTAAGCCGAACACCCGCTTCGAACCACGACCCGGCCGCCCGCCGGGTCGCTTCGTTTTTGCGGCCGCGCATCGACGAGAGTCCGCGGTTCGCCGTCAATTTCGATACCCAGGGATTGTGCCATCTGGTGTCATACCAGGACGTCCCGTTTCCAGCCGGTCCTGGTTCCGGTTCTGACCACGGATATCACGGATCAACAGGCGGGGATCCTTGCGGCCGAAGCCGACAACCTCGACGTCCAGTCTCATCCGTGTCATCCGTGTCATCCGTGGTTTCCTCCTAAATCTTCCGGCCTGAGCCGATCACTCCTTCTTCCCCGCTGCAACCTCCATGTTCGACGTCTACGCCATCGGCAACGCCCTCCTCGACATCCAGGCCCACGTCAGCGACTCGGTCCTGGACGAGCTGAAGTTCGCCAAGGGGATGATGACCCTTGTCGAAGTCGAGACGCAGAAGACCGTTCTCGACCGGATCCAGGGGGCGAAGATCAACCGCTGTGCCGGGGGCTCGGCCGCGAACACGATCATCGGTCTCGCCCAGTTCGGCGGATGCGGGGCATTCGCCGGGAAAGTCGGGCGGGACGAGA
The DNA here is from genome assembly GCA_023429275.1 of Planctomycetota bacterium. Lineage (GTDB taxonomy): Bacteria > Planctomycetota > Planctomycetia > Planctomycetales > Planctomycetaceae > Planctomyces_A. The sequence continues at coordinate 7,411 of JAEYWB010000688.1, read as the reverse complement.
TCGGCGAGTTCTACCTGGCCGACATGCACAAGCTGGGGATCGCCACCCAGATCAAACCGGCCGAGCAGCAGAGCGGGACCTGCGTGATCCTCATCACGGATGACGCCCAGCGGACGATGCTGACAAACCTCGCGGCGGCCTCGCTCGTCGGCCCCGACGACGTCTCCGAAGAGCTGATCAAGGCATCGAAGTACGTCTACATCGAGGGTTACCTCTTCACGGGGGACTCGACGAAGAAGGCGGCCTACCGCACGATCGAGCTCGCCAAGAAGCACGGTGTGAAGGTCGCCTTCACGGTCTCCGACCCGTTCCTGATTCAGTACTTCCGCGACGAGTTCCTGAAGCTGATCGAAGGGCCGGTCGACCTCCTGTTCTGCAATCTGGAGGAGGCTCGGGCCCTGACCGGCAAGTACGATCCGGTCGATTGCGCGCACGACATCCACAAGCACGCCGAGAACGTCGCGCTGACCCTCGGCGGCGACGGCTCGATCCTGATGCACGAGCGACAGGTCATCCCGATCGAAGGGGTCGCCTGCAAGGCGGTCGACACGACGGGCGCGGGAGACATGTACGCCGGGGCGATCCTTTATGGGATCACAAACGGCCTCACCTGGAAGCAGTCGGGGCACCTCGCCTCGGCCGCCGCGTCGCGGGTGGTGGCCCAACTCGGCGCGCGTCTCGCAGCGCCGTTCACTCGCGAAGAGATCGCCGCGCTGACCCGGTAAGGTTCGGCCCCGGCCGTGCCCGCGCGGCACGCCAGTGGAATCGATGAAGCGGGCCTCAGACACCGCCTGTCCCTTGTCGCCGGTGGGCGCGACCGACAGGCAAGAGGTTCTCACTGCTCCTTCGTCACGACCATCGTGGTGACGAGCTGCCGGATCGCTTCCTGGCTGTGAGTTGCCGAAACGGTGATCCGCAGGCGCGAGGTCCCTCTCGGAACGGTCGGCGGGCGAATGGCGCCGACGAGGAATCCCCGGTCTTCAAGTCTCCGAGCCCAGGCGACCGCTTTGTCCGGGTCGCCAAGAACGATCGGGACGATCGGGCAGCCCGGGTCGCCGAGCGGTTCGAAGCCCGCAGTGGTCAACGCCTCGCGAAGCAGGGCGGCGTTCGAGCGCACCCGATCTCGAAGCTCGACGTCGGATTGAAGCTGCTCGAGGGCCGCGAGGGCCGCGGCGACGGCGGGAATCGCAAGCCCCGTCGAGTACATCTGCGTCCGCGCCTTGTTCGCCAGCCAGTCAATGAGCTCCTGTGAGCCGGCGACGAACCCTCCTTGTGCCCCCAGTCCCTTGCTGAGCGTCCCGATCCGGACAAACGCGGACTCATCCAGTCCGAGGTGTTCAACGACCCCACGGCCGCGCGGACCGTAGATGCCGGTCGCGTGCGCCTCGTCGACGATCACGATCGCCTGGTGGCGACGGGCGAGATCGTCGATCTCCCGCAGGGGGGCGAGCGTTCCGTCCATGCTGAAGACGGAATCGGTCACGATCACCCGGCGCCGCGCCGCTCCGGCCTTCGCGAGCTCCCGTTCGAGGACTTCGAGATCGCGATGCGAGTAGATCCGCAATCGCGCCCCCGAGAGCCGGCACCCGTCCACGAGGCTCGCGTGGTTGAGACGGTCGCAGAACAGGACGTCGTCCTGCCCCGCGAGCGCGGGAATCGTGCCGGAGTTGGCCGCATACCCCGAAGGGAAGAGGATCGCGGCGTCGGCTCCCTCGAAGTGAGCGAGCCGCTCTTCCAGCTCGGCGTGCAGCGCGGTTCGGCCCGTCACGAGCGGACTGGCCTGAGCGCCGAGTCCATAACGATCGATCGCCTCACGGACGGCCGCCTTGATCCTGGGGCTCGTCGCCAGTCCCAGGTAATCGTTCCCCGCGAAGTTCCAGACCCGCCCGCGGTCGACCTCGCACTCCCCTCCTCCGAGCGGCACGACGACCCGCCGCCGCCGCAGCAGAGAGTCGCGGTCGAGGCTGGCGAGCTCGGCGGTAATCCAGGCGAGGGGCGCATCCTTCAGGGAGCGGTTCGCTCCTTCGTTGTCGCTCCCGGGGCCGTCAGCGTCGTCCGCGCTCATGGCTTCTTCGCGGAAGCCGGCTGAGACTGCGGCATCAGGTCGCGAATCCAGATGTTGCGGAATCGGACCGGGTTGCCGTGGAATTGAAGGTGAATCGGCTCACGATCCCCGTGCTTCACGTACGACGGCGGCGTTTCGTAGTTCGTCCCTCCCTGCAGCTCGTAGTGGTCCTGGACGAGAACTCCGTTCTGCAGGACCGTGATGGTTGCCGGCTTGTGGACGCTTCCGTCCGGGCGAAACCGCGGCGCGTGGAAGATGATGTCGTACGACTGCCATTCCCCCGGCTTGCGGGAGACATTGACCAGGGGCGGCCGCTGCTTGTAGATCGAGCCGCACTGTCCGTCGAAGTAGGTCGTGTTGTTGTACGAGTCGAGGATCTGAACCTCGTACTTCCCCATCAGGTAGACGCCGCTGTTGCCGCGTCCTTGTCCCTCGCCCGAAACCTTTTCCGGCGTGGCGAACTCGAGGTGCAGCTGGCAGTCGCCGAACTTGCGCTTCGTCGTGACACCGCCGCCGCAGATGCCGTAGTCGTTTTCGAGCTTCCATTTGTCGCCACCGGTCCACTCGTCCATGTTCTTGCCGTCGAAGAGGACGACGGCGTCGGCGGGGACTCCTCCCGGGGGACCGGGATCGACATGGCGGGGCTCCTTCCAGTTGACGCCGCTTTTCCACTCGACGGCAGCAGCCGCCGTCACGGCGAGGGTGAGGAGGACAAGAGAGGTCAATCGGGTCGAGCGCTGTGACATGAAGAGCCTGAAAGGCGAGGGATTCAGGTAAGGCGGACCTTATGTGGCCATCCAGGATCGAAGTGTGTCTCGCGGCGCCGGGACATGCAAACGAGACTTGATCGCCGATCAGGCCTCAGGAAGCAGGGGCCAGCTGTTGAGCGGAGGCGCGGCTCACAGCATCGCCAGGGGATTCTTGCGGTTCTTCAGCGGGAGAGAGACCGGACCGCCGACCCGGTGCGACTCGAAGACGCCGGCAATCATTTCGACCGTCCAGCGGGCGTCGTACAGGCTGCAGCGCGGCTGCTTCTCGGGATGTTCGATGCAGTCGATGAGGTCGTTCACCGCCATCACGTTCCCGATGTGCAGGCTCGATCCCTTGATCGTCTCGGGTTGCCCCACGCCGTTCGACGTCACGGGAACCCAGGTCTTCCCGCTCCGTCCCGGCGACCAGGAGGGATCCTGAATCAGGTGGCAGGGGGCGAACGGCCCGGAGAGGAACTCGATGATCCCTCCCGATCCAAAGATCTGCACGCCGAAGCGGGACGGGTCTCCGCCGGCGCCGCGCGTCGATGCGAAGAAGCCCGTCACCCCGCCCGGAAGACGATAGGTCGCCTGCACGGAGTCTCCTGCCAGCGGACCGATCCCCTCGTTCCCCTCGCGGACGTCCCCTTTCGAGATGGGCCGGCCCTTTTCGAACACGCTCGCCTGGCAGTCGACCGGATCCCCGCCGAAGGCCCGCATCAGGTCAAGGACGTGGCTTCCGAGCACCCACAGGTCTTCCCCGCCGCCGCGGGCATCCTCCTTGCCGCGACAGCGAATCTCGAGAACCTTGCCGATCGAGCCTTTCTGGATCTCTTTTCGAACGACATCCAGAACGGGCGACCAGCGGGTCTGATGGGCGATGGCGAGCTTGAGGTGCCGCATCTCACAGGCGCGGACCATGTCGTCCGCCTCCTCGAGGTCCCGGCAGAACGGCTTCTCCGTGTAGATATGGCAGCCGTGATCCGCCGCGGCGAGGACCATTTCCCTGTGCCGGTCGAGCCAGCGCGGGGCGACGGCGACAATGTCGAGCTTCTCCTTGTCGAGCATTTCGCGGTAGTCCGCGTAAGCGGCCGGGGCACCGGTCCTGGACTTCGCCGCTTCGAGCCCGGCGGGGTTGTCGTCGGAGACGGCGGCGACTTCGGCCCGGTCGATCTCCTTCCAGACCGTGTCGAGCCCGTGGCCGTAGTTCCCCTTGCCCGTCCGTCCGATGATGCCGATCCGGTAACGCTTCGCCATTGGAGAGCCCCCTGAGTGAAGTCCCCGGGCAGCTTCCACGACGGATCAGCGGAAATCCAGCGAGCAGCGGCTCAGCTTCGCCGGCAGGTCGAGAGAGAAGTGACGCCGCTTACGGACGCACTGGAGGGAGCCCGCTCGCCGCCTGCTGATCGGCCGTCTCTTCGGGAATGAAGCGATAGGTCCCGCCACTGTCGGCGGCGATCTCCTTCATGCGGTCTTCCCCGGTGTTGTCGCCGAAGCCGATCGTGTGGATCGGAATCTTCGTCGGGTTGTACCGCTTGGCCGCCTTCACGGACTTGTAGTTGAAGTTGCCATCGGTCAGGAAGTAGATCGTCTCGGGCTTCAGCTTGAGGGCGGCGATCAGCGCGTTCTCCGGATTCGTATTTCCAAGAGCCTTCGCTTCGGCGACCCAGCGCATGTAGAGCTGCTGGTTTCCGGACGAGGCGGGGACGAGATTCCGCGCCGGCATCGGATTGGCGTCTTCCGAAAAGAAGATGACGAAGAACTGCTGCTCCGGTGTCATCTGGGAGATCGTCTTGAGAAGCTCGAACTTGACCCGTCCGAAGCGGGACTTCGTGAAGCCGGGGTACGGGCGGTTCATGCTGCTCGAGGCATCGACCACGAAGACGACCGAGCTCCGGTCCGCTTTCATGCCGAAATAGGTCCCGTCTCCATCCCCCACCCCGTCGCCGACGCCGTTCCCCATGCCGGCGCCGACACCGTTGCCGAATCCGGAGCCCAGCGCCGCGACCTTGGCGCCCGGATTCACCGGCCCCTCGCCGGAGAACGACGCCAGGGGAGCATCCAGGGTCGCGAGAGCGGCAAAGTTCGGACGGACGGGAGCCGAGGCGACCGGCGCGAGCGGGTTGTTTCCCTTGGAACCGCCCCCCGGGACCGAGGACCCGGAGCGGAACGAGGAGGGCCGGGAGATGAACGCATCGACCTCGGGCTCAGTCTCCGACTCGACGATCTCCGCATTGAAGCTCGTCACTGCCGGCGCGGGCGGGGTGAAGAACGTGACCGTTCCGAGGACGGAGAGAATCACCGTGTGAACGACCAGCGAAGCCCCCCATCCGCCGAGGATGGCCGGACCGAGCGCACGACCGGGCCGCCACTTCGTCGCCGGGGCGACCGCTGATGGCACGGCCGGCGGGAGAGCCGGCGCATCGCTGATAGGCGAAGTAGCGTTCAACAGGGTTCGGGTCGCTGGCTGAGATCCGATTGCCGCGGAGACCCCGATCGCCGGGGCTGTCCGCAGATGTTCATACGGGAGCGTTGCGGAGGAAATAACGGGGAATGCGACAAGAGGCTCCCCGTCTGCATCGACATGTCGGTGCCCTCCAATCGGGAAGTTGGACACCTAGCGTAAAACCGTTAGCGCCTCGCAGCAAAGTGAAATCTGTCAGGAATTTCCGCTCAAGTGGGACTGTGCGGGGCCCCGTGAACCATGACGTGCTGCCATTTCGCCGAAGCAGGAGGGGGACCCGACTGCGGAAGTCCATCGGCGGCCGAATGTTCGGCTCGAATCTACACAACTTCTTCCCACAACGGGGCTTTCACGCGTACCATTCCCCCGCTACACTCCGCCCCTTTTTCAAATTGCCCGGTCCTCGCCCCCTCCAGGGAGGTGACGGTTCAATCTCCGGCCCGCGGGGAGACCCGGCTCCTTCCCTCCTGCCTGTCAGTTTTTCGCCATGCGACGCAACGAAATCCGCAACATCGCCATCATTGCCCACGTCGACCACGGTAAGACGACCCTCGTCGACGCCCTCATGAAACAGAGCGGTGTGTTTCGAGAGACCGAGCAGGTGGTCGACTGCGTTCTTGACTCGAACGACCTTGAACGTGAACGCGGGATCACCATTCTCGCGAAGAATATCGCCATTCAATACAAGGGCGTGAAGATCAACATCATCGACACGCCGGGCCACGCCGACTTCGGCGGGGAGGTCGAGCGCGTACTGCGGATGGCCGACGGAGCCCTGATGCTCGTCGACGCCGCGGAAGGTCCGAAGCCTCAGACCCGCTTCGTGCTGACGAAGGCGCTTGAGGTGGGCCTCAAACCTCTCATCGTGATCAACAAGGTGGACCGTCCGGACAGCCGCGCTGAGGAAGTGCTGTTTGAGACCATGCACCTGATGGAAGAGCTCGGCCTCAAGAACGCGATTGAAACCCCGCATATCTACGCCAGCGGCCGGACCGGCTTCGCCAGCGACGACCCGCACGCGAAGTCGGGGACGATCCTTCCGCTTCTGGACCTGGTCCTCGAGAACATTCCGGGGCCGGAAGTCGAACTCGACCTTCCGGTCCGGATGACTGGCACCACGCTGATGTGGGCGGAGTTCGTCGGCCGCATCGCGATCGGTCGAATCGAGCGGGGGAAGGTCAGCCCGGGCAAGAAGGTTGTCGTCATCAAGGCGGATGGCGCCCACGACGTCGAAACGATCGAGACCGTTGAACTGTTCGCCAAGCTCGGCCGCGAGAAGGTGCAGGAGGCGGTCGCCGGCGACATCATCGCGATCACCGGTCTGCCGGATGCCGAAATTGGAGATACGATCGCCGATCCGTCCGCACCGACACCGTTGCCGCGGATCAAGGTCGACGAACCGACCCTCTCGATGACCTTCACGATCAATTCGTCGCCGCTCGCCGGAAAGAGCGGCAAGTTCGTGACCAGCCGCCATATCCGTGATCGGCTTCAGCGCGAACTCGAGTCGAACGTCGCCCTCAAGGTGATGGAAACCGACCAGAAGGAGTGCTTCAAGGTCTCCGGCCGCGGTTTGCTCCACCTCTCGGTTCTCATCGAGACGATGCGCCGGGAAGGATACGAGCTGTCGGTCGGCAAGCCGGAAGTCATCCGCAAGCAGATCGAAGGAAAGTGGCACGAGCCGTTCGAGCGGCTCGAAGTCGAAGCGCCGGCCGGCGACGTCGGCTCGGTGATCGAGCTCGTTTCGCAGCGTCGCGGCCAGATGACCGACATGAAGGCGGGCCGCGGCAGCCACACGCATCTCGAGTTCCTGATCCCCGCCCGCGGACTGATCGGCCTCAAGACCCGCCTGCTGAACGCCACGAAGGGGGAGGCGATCATGCATCACCGCTTCGACAGCTACCGCATCGTCGAAGGGGAGATCGCCCGCCGCAAGAACGGCGTTCTGATCTCGCAGGAAGGTGGCAAGACCACGGCTTACGCCCTGTGGAAGCTCGCCGAACGGGCCGCGTTCTTCGTCGGCGCCGGGGTCGAAGTTTACGAGGGGATGATCGTCGGCGAGAACGCCCGCGACGTCGACATGGTGGTCAACCCGATCCGCGAGAAGAAGTTGACGAACATGCGGTCGTCGGG
>JAEYWB010000133.1 GCA_023429275.1 Planctomycetota bacterium | reverse complement strand
CTGATCATCACGGCGTACGCGACCGTGGAGAATGCCGTCGAGGCGTTCAAGGCGGGGGCCTTCGACTTCCTCGTCAAGCCGGTCATCTACGAGGACCTCAACAACAAGCTGCGGCGGGTCTTCCAGTATCGGGACCTGTACCTCGAGAACCAGGCCCTTCGCCGCGAGCTCGCCCAGCCTCAGAAATTCGACCAGATCGTCGGCTCGAGCAAGCCGCTCCAGGAGCTCCTGGCGACGATCACCAAGATCGCCGCGACGCATTCGAACGTGTTGCTCGTCGGCGAAACCGGGACGGGCAAGGAACTGTTTGCCCGCGCGATCCACGCTTCCGGCCCACGCCGCGACGAAAAGTTCCTGGCGGTCAACTGCGCGACCCGGCCGGTCGAAACGCTGGAAGCCGAGCTGTTCGGAAGCGAAACCCCCGGTCAGGCCCAGGCGGGGATCCTGCGGACCGCCGGAACGGGGACCGTCTTTCTCGACGAGATCTCCGAGCTTCCGATGGGGACGCAGACGAAGCTCCTCCGGGCGATCGAGTACCAGGAGAGCATGCCGGTCGGTGGAACGGACACCTACGCGGTCAACTGCCGGATCATCGCCAGTTCGAGCCAGGACCTCCTCAAGCTCGTCGGCGAGCAGAGTTTTCAGGAAGACCTCTTCTACCGTCTCGACGGCATGAAGCTCCGGATTCCGCCGCTCCGGGAGCGGCTGGACGACATTCCGGAGCTCGTCGACCACTTTGTGGCGCGGCATTCCCGCGCCATGCGGAAGCGGGTGACGAGCGCGAGCAGCGAGACGATCCGGCTGCTCATGGCCGCCCAGTGGAAGGGGAATGTCCGCCAGCTCGACAACGCGATCGAGCGGGCGGTCATCATGTGCGACAAGACCTCGATCGAACCGGACGATCTTCCCCCCGACCTCCTCGGAGTCGGCCAGCCACTGCCGGACACCGACGACCTTCGCTCGGCCCTGCGGCACTACGAGCGACTGCACATCGTGCGGGTCCTGAGGCAGTGCCCCGACAAGCGGGAGGCGGCCAAGCGGCTGCGACTGGGGCTGTCGAGCCTCTACCGGAAGATTGAAGAGCTCGAGATCGAGACGTAGGAAATAGTGGGTAGTGGGTAGTTGGTAGTTGGTAGTTGGAAAGAGCAGAGCAGTCCGGGTCCGTTCTTCCTACCCCCTACCCACTACCCACTACCCACTACATTGCTGGAGATGCCGTCGCGGCCGGGGTACGATGCCATCGCGGGGTTCCCCGTTCTCATGTCATCGCAGGAGTCGTCCGTGAAGACGTCACAGAAGTTTGGCTGGTTGGCGGCAGGGGTCGTGCTCGGATCGTTGCTCTCGGTTTACTGGCCGGCTGAGCCTGCCCTCGCCGGGTCGGCGGACAGCAATCAGAAGCTTTCGATCTGCACCGTTGAGACCCAGGGGGGACAGAGCGACGCGGTGTTCGTGCTCGACCACGTGACCGGACGCCTGACGGGGGCCGCCTACAGCGCGCAGGCCGCGGAGTTCAACCAGTTCTACGGTCGCAGCATCGCCCAGGACTTCGGCCTGACCGAGGGGGGGATGTACGTCATGGCTCCCGGCAGCCTGCTGCTGCAGGGACGGTCGGCCGGGGACCCTCCGGGGCTCGGCGGCGTCTTCATCGCGGAGCTGACCTCGGGAAAGGTGGCCCTGTACGGCTTCGGCTACTCGAACCGCCGGCAGGGGGCGCCGCCGCGGGAGCTTGTTGCTCTGGCGACGTACAACTTCCGCGAAGCCCAGAAGTAGTTTCGGATCAGGACGTTCGCGTCGCTCGTCAGCGAGCGGCGCCAGCGATCAACGACCGGCAAAGGGATTGGCGCGCGGCTCTCTCGCCGTGCGCCAATTGTCATCCTGGTCAGGCATTGGTGCCTCCGACAGATCGATCGTCGGTCGGGGCACGCGGGGCGGGCCATCGGTGCTGACGGGGATCGGCTTCGCCCAGCGGCTGGTCGGAACGAGCTGCGGCTCGCTCGGGCGCGCGGCAGCGGCGGTCGTCTCTGTCGCGGGCTTCGGGGCGGGCGAGGCCGCTTCCCCCGGTGCGGATTCTCTTTCGGGGGCATACGCCGCGAACCGGGTCGACTTGGCGGGGGGCTCTTCGACCGGATGAAGCGGGACCTGGGTGACCGGGGCTGCTGTCGTCGCGACAACAGGCTTCGGGCTTCCCAGGAACGGATCGTTCGACGGGACGGCCCCATCCGCCGTCCGGACGAGTTTGTCCCTGGGCTTGTCGGCGGCCTTCGTCTCTTCGTTCGAGGTCTTCTGGCCTGTCGCGGTGCGGTTCTCGGACGGATCGCCTGCCTGGGTGTGGCTTGCGAGCGTCACACCCCGTTTCGGCGTCTCGACCGGGGGCGTCGCGATCGCGAGCCCGACTCCCAGCTGAGGCGACTGCGCGTAGTACGCGAGGGCCGTCGGCATCAGCTTGGTGATCTTTCTCGTCCGTTCTTCGTCGGCCGGGTGCAGATGGGCAAACTCCGGCCGATTCTGCCGGTCGGCACGGGCGAGGCGCTCCCAGACCTTGGGAGCTTCGCGCGGGTCGTACCCCGCCTTCGCCATGATCTTCAGGCCGATCGAGTCCGCTTCGGCCTCGTGGATCGAGTTGAAGGGATCCCCCACATTCCCACCCGACGAGAGTCCGTAGCTAACCTCGATCATCTCCTGCTTCGCTTCGGGGGTGTCTCCCCGCTTCCAGGGTTTCAGCCAGGAGCGTCCGGACCGGGCGACCTGCTCGGCCATGCGCTGGTTGCCATGGTGGGCAATGACATGTGCGATCTCATGCGACATGACCGCCGCGAGGCCAGCTTCGTTGCCGCATCGGGCGACCATTCCCTCGGAGACGATCATCTTGCCGCCGGGGAGACAGACCGCCTCGGGCTTGTCTCCACCGACCAGAACGAATTTCCACGGCCAGCCGGCGCGTTCCGACGCCTTGGCAAGCCGGTTGCCGACCTGCTCGACCATCTGGCGGTATTCGGCGTTCTGCGATGGCGTCCTCGTGAGGATCGCCTGGTCGAACGCCTTCTGCCCGAGCGCGAGTTCTTCGTCCTCGGGAAAGATCACGCTGCTCCGGGACTCGAACATGCCGGTCCAGGCACAACCGCTGAACTGGCCCATCCAACCCGCCGCGAGGGAGCAGACGACAACCCGCAACAGTTGCGGGAACGATGCGCAGGTCATGAGCGGTCCTGCCGAACGGAGGGGGAGGAAGGGGAAGGGAGCCGCGAGGGCGGGAATCGGGTCCGTGCGCGGGAAAATGGCACGGGAAGGGACCGGGACGCTAGAGATTTCGCGATTTCGCCTCAAGATCGTTTTTGAGGCATCAAAGCTCGCCGGGGACAAGGAGATCGGGGCACCCCGCCATCCAGGGAATGGCATGCGAGTTCCGGGGTTTCGCCTTCGCCGCCTTCGCCCTTTATGGGAAACTCCGCCGGCTCCCGAGCCCTGTCCCCCCCCGGGCTCGGGAGGACGATATACTTCTATTCCGGATCGATCCGACCTCGCACGCCCATTCCGTGGGTCCCGCCCAGGCTTCCAATGTCCTCCGTTGCCCCGTCTCCCGCATCCATCCCAGCCTCCGGAATTCGCCCAATCAGGACGTTCCTGTTCGACATGGGGAATGTCCTCGTCAAGTTCTGCCACGACCGGATGTGTCGTCAGATCGGGGAGCTCTGCGGCCATGACGGCCCGCGGGTGAAGGAGCTCCTCCTCGATTCCGGCGCCCAGTGGGATTTCGAGCGGGGGAAGATCACCGAGGCGGTGTTCCTGGAGCAGATGGACCAGCTCCTCGGCACCCGGTTCGACCGGGAGAAGCTGTACGTCGCGGGGTCCGACATCTTTCACGTCAACGAGGAGATGCTGCCGGTCCTCGAGTTTCTGAAGGGCCGCGGCTACCGGCTCGTTCTCTTCTCGAACGTCGGCGAGACGCATTACCGATGGATCGGTGAGCGGTTCGATTTCCTGAAGTGGTTTGATGACAAGGTCCTCTCCTATGAGGAGGGAGGAGTGAAGCCCGAACCGCCGATGTACGAGGCGGCCCTGACTCGCATCGAGTGCGAGCCGGGAGAGTGTTTCTACACTGACGACATCGCTGAATACGTGGCCCGCGGCCGGGAATACGGCTTCCAGGCGGAGGTCTTTACCACGGCGGCCAGCCTCCGCGATCAGCTCGCCCGGCGCGGCGTCGAGATTCCGTAAGGCGGTTCCTGCGGACGATCGCGGTGTGAAGAACCGATCCCCAGGGCGAGCGCCCGGCCCGCCGCCCGTGTTGCGCGACGTGGCGCTTCTGCGTGAGGGATCCGTCTCAAAAGGGATTTGCCGCAGAGGGCACGGAGAACACAGAGAGTGCCCGACTCGGCCCCGGTCCGACCTGTCTTGAGCTCGTTCCTCTCGCGGGCCGTTTGATCCTCTGTATTACCAACCGCCCGATTCTTGTTCCGCTGCGTAAGTTGTCTGAGTACGCCGAAGGCGTTACGCCGTAAAGCCCAGGGTTGCCGCGACAGCGGCGGCCTTGGGATGAACGATGAGCAACCCGCGAGAACCTCGAAGGTAGGACGGAATCGTCTCGGAGTCCGATCGGGCGTCTCCGTCCGCAAAGTTTTGGCGGAACCCCGCCGGGGATCTTGCTTCCAAGGGGTGCGTGAACCCAGGTTAGCCGCTGCGCGGCACCCTGGGCTTTATGACGCAATACCTTCGGTGCTTAGCCTCCATCGCCTCACCATTGGCATCACCGTCCTTCGTCACCTTTGTCGTCACCGTCGCCGGCTCGGTTGCGGCTGTGCCGCGCTGTGATTTCTGTGGCAATTCTTCTCTGTGGCAGATTCTTCTCCTGGCCGCTGGATCCGGCGCGTCCTCATGGGCAGCTTAATTTTCCGTCAGCGGATTCTGGCGGCGTGAAGGACGCTGCTATGATCGCACCTCTTGAGGAACGTCTGGGTTGTTTCGAGGTTTGCGGGCCATCGCCACCGCTCGAGCAAGAAGGACTGGGTCGTGTCGCTCGTTCAGCATCCGAACAGGGTCGCCATCGTCGGTGGAGGGGGGCATGTCGGCCTGCCGCTCGGCCTCGTCCTGTGCGACCTGGGTCATCACGTTACGCTTATCGATTCCGATGCGGATCGGCTGCGGGAGATCGGCGCCGGCCGGATGCCGTTCTACGAGAAGGGGGGAGAGGCCCTGCTGGCACGGTGTCTCGCCAGCGGCCGGTTCGCCTCGACGATCGACGGGCAGGATCTCTCCGGGCAGGAGATCGTCATCGTGACGATCGGCACGCCGGTCGATGAATACCTCGATCCGAACATCCGCGAGTTCGACCGGACGATCGAAGCGGTGCTGCGACAGATGCGTCCCGGCCAGCTCCTCATGATCCGCAGCACCGTCTTCCCCGGAGTGACCGACCGCCTCCAGCGGCGTGCGTCGGAGCAGGGACTGACAATCGACGTCTGCTACTGCCCCGAGCGGATCGCGCAGGGGTATGCGATCGACGAGCTGACCCGGCTGCCGCAGCTCGTCGCGGGCTGCACCCCTGTCGCCCAGGAGCGGGCGGAGGCGTTCTTTGCCGGGATGGGGATCCGCGGCATCCCGCTGACCCCTGTCGAGGCGGAGCTCGCGAAGCTGTTCACGAACTCCTACCGCTACATCAACTTCGCGATCTCGAACCAGTTCTACATGATCGCCGACTCGTACGGCGCGGACTTCCACCGGGTCTACCGGGCGGTGACCGATGACTATCCGCGGATGAACGGTTTTGCCCGTTCGGGCTTCGCCGGGGGCCCCTGCCTGCTCAAGGACACGATGCAGCTCGCTTCGTTCAACCACAACGTGCTGACCCTGGGCCACCACGCCATGATGGTCAACGAGGGGCTGCCGTCGTTCCTTGTCAGCCGGCTCAAGGAGGGGGGCGACCTGAGTGGGGCGACCGTCGGGATCCTCGGCATGGCGTTCAAGGGGAACTCGGACGACCCCCGCAGTTCGCTTTCATACAAGCTCCGCAAGGTCCTGACGCTCGAGTGCCGCCGGGTCCTGTGCACCGATCCCTTCATCCGGGACCCGTCGTTCGTCACCCTCCAGGCTGCCCTCGACGAGTCGGACATCCTCATCCTCGGCGCCTGCCACAACGAATACCGGCAGATCCGCACGGAAAAGCCGGTTGTGGACGTGTTCGGTTTCCTCGGCCGGTGACGGGGAGGTGTTAGGTATTAGGTGTTAGGTTACAAAGCCGACCTTGCCCGATGACCGATCTCTGTCTGCCCTGGTACCTAACACCTAACACCTAACACCTAACACCTCCCCCTCCCCCGGAGTCCTGAGTGCCTCGAATCCTGATTACCGGCGCGGCGGGTTTCATCGGCAGTTATCTCGTCGACGAGTTTTCGCAGGCGGGGTACGACGTCGTTGGCCTCGACAACTTCTCGAAGTATGGCCCGGTGACGCCGTCGCGGCAGAAGGGCTACCAGTTCGTCCAGGGGGACGCGAAAGACGTTTCGCTGCTGACGAAGCTCCTGGCGGACTGCGATCACTTCATCGCAGGCGCGGCGATGATCGGCGGCATCGCGTACTTCCATCGACTTGCGTTCGATCTTCTGGCAGAGAACGAGCGGATCACCGCGGCCGCGTTCGAGGCGGCGATCGCGGCGCACCGGAAGGGGGAGGGAAAGCTCCGCAAGATCACCGTCATGAGCTCGTCGATGGTCTTCGAGAATGCGACGGAGTTCCCGACTCCCGAGGGAGCGCAGCACCGCTCTCCCCCGCCGACGTCGACGTACGGCTTCCAGAAGCTCGCAACCGAGTACTTCGCGATCGGTGCGAAGCAGCAGTACGGGCTCCCTTACACGATCGTCCGGCCGTTCAACTGCGTCGGAATCGGCGAGCGACGGGCCCGGACCGACGAAGAGGTCCTTTCCGGTGACGTCCGCCTGGCGATGAGCCATGTCGTCCCCGACCTGATTCAGAAGGTCCTCAAGGGGCAGCGGCCGCTGCATCTGCTGGGCAATGGGACCCAGGTCCGGCACTACACCTACGGCAAGGATCTCGCGCGGGGAGTGCGGGCGTGCGTCGAGCATCCCGCGGCCCTCAACGAGGACTTCAACATCTCGACCTCCGTCCAGACATCCGTCCAGGAGCTGGCGGAGCGGATCTGGTCGAAGGTCCACGGACCGGACGTCCCGCTCGAGTGCGTTTACGATCCGCCGTTCCCGCATGACGTCCAGTTCCGTTCTCCCGATGTCGGCAAGGCGCAGCGGGTCCTCGGCTTCGAGGCGACCACCCCGCTCGACACGATGCTCGACGAGATCATCCCCTGGATCCGCGAACAGATCGCGCTCGGGACGATCT
>JAEYWB010000676.1 GCA_023429275.1 Planctomycetota bacterium | reverse complement strand
CACAACTACCATGACGTTTTCAACTTCCTGCCGTCGCGGCAGGGAGGTCCGACCTGGTCGGCGCAGAACAATATCCTCCCGGTACGCTTCAGCCCGCACGTGGGCCTCCTGCCGTACATCGACCAGGCCAACCGGTACAACCAGATCTACGCCAACCAGATTTTCTGCTGGAGCGGAGCCGCCAACTCGGGCTACATCGGCCTGATTCCGCCGTTCATCTGCGCGTCCGACGGCCTCTTCTCGGGAACTGGCGCCGATCGCAACGCCGCCTACTCGCCGCTCAACTACGGCGTGTGCATGGGCGACAACTACAACCTCAACATGGACGTGAATACCAGCGACCAGAACATGCGCGGGTTGTTCGGCTACAACCTGTACTTCCGGTTTCGCGACATCGCGGACGGGCTGAGCAACACCATGGCGATGTCGGAAATGATCGTCGCCCCGGAAGACAATCGCCTCGGCCGGGCCGTCGGTAACAACACGACCAATCCCCTCGCCTGCCGGGCGACGCTGGTGAACGGCGTCTATACGTCCGGCACGCTGATCGCGCAGTTCCGCTGCCACGGGCAACGCTGGCAGGACGGCCGGCCGCAATACTGCGGCATCAACAACATCCTGCCGCCGAACAGCGCGACGTGCAGCTCGCAGAACAGCTCGGGAATCTACACGGCCGCGAGCCGGCATACGGGGGGCGTGCATGCGTTGCTCGGCGACGGAGCCGTGAGGTTCATTTCGCAGAACATCGACACGGGGAACCTGTCCCTGGCGCCGGCGACGACGGGGCCGAGCGTTTACGGCGGGTGGGGCGGACTCGGGACGCGCGACAGCGGTGAAGTTCTGGGCGAGTTCTGAACGCGGATCCCCCGGACACGGTCCGAGGGCTTTGAACGGCGTGGCGATCGAAGAGTTCCCCTTGCGACTTTGGTGCGAGTGCTCCGTATGCGTGCTTTGACCTCCCGTGTGGTGTTGCGCCGAACCTCCCTGCTTCTCTTCGCTGCCGTGTGTGCGTCATGCAGCAGCGAGGATCCCTGGAAGAAGGGACGTCCGCCGGTCTATCCGACGTCGGGAACGGTGATGGTCGACGGCCGGCCCATGCAGGGCGTGACCGTCATGTTTCAGCCCGTCGACGAAGCCGGCGGCAAGCCCGGAACGGCGATCACCGATAGCAACGGAGCGTTCGCGGCGCAGACGTTCGACCCCGGCGACGGCCTAACCGCGGGGAAGCACCGGGTTTCGCTCCGGAAGACGGTGATGCTCGACAAGCAGGGGAACGAGGTCGCGGAAATCCGCGAGCCGGGGGACGTCAAAGAAACGCACCTGATTCCGAAGAAGTATCAGGAGTTCAAGACTTCCGGGATCGAGGTGGAGATCAAGGCGGAGGGCTCGAACGAACTGCCCGCGTTTGAGGTGGCGGGGAAGTGAACCGATGGGGCGGTCACCGGACTTGACCGGGCCTCTGCACCCGCGCGGCCTCAGCGCACTCGATGAAAGCTCCAGCTTTTGGATCCGAGGATCCATGAGTCGCGCCCCTCGATCGGCATGATCCGGAACCCCTCCGAAGTAATCTGATCGACCGACCAGGCCGATGACATGGGATGCACGACGGCAGCCGGAGCGCGTCCACCTCTCTGACCCTGGGAGCCGTTGCGAAGAGCCACGATCGAGCGGGTCCACCACGAGTTTGTCGTCGATCTGGGCGGCGAGAGAACGAGCTCTGCCCCTCGCACTTCCCATTCAAAATAGCTGGTGAAATCCTCTATGTTTTCGCGGATCCAGCCGGTTCCCGAGGCGTCCAGTTGCAACGTGCAGATTGCCGTGTCGGGAGTAGGAGAGTCTTCCCAGCGTCCAACGAATCGCGTGTCACCGCGTCGGGCGGAGAGATAGGATCCGGCGATGATTGCGATCACCGCGACCGACAGAGCCATCCGTCGGCGGGACTTGCCCATCTCATTCGTCCGAGCTGATGTCGTGGCGGCCGCGGAACTGGCGATCGAACTCCTCGAATGGCCGGACGCGACCGGCGTTGGCCGCGGCGATTCCTTCGAGGATGGCGATCCGATCGGCATCGCGATCAACCAGCATCTGGACATAGTCCGACACGGACGAGAATCCCGCCTCAGCTGCGAGATTCCGAAGTTCACTCTCGTTGCGAAGCTCGATTTGCATGCCGAGATTCTCGCCTCGCAAGGATTCGGAATCTAAACCGAACCAACCAGCTGCTCGTTCAACAGTACGCCCTCTTCGCCGAGTTCGTTGGCCAGCGCACCGAGTTCCGCCACTTCCCCGGCAATCTCCTTCCGCATCGCGGCTCCGTTGAACAAACCGGTGCGTCCGGAAAGCTCCCACAGGATGCGGTTGTCGGCTCGCGATTCACCCGGACCGCGGAGGGCCCGCTGGATCAGCTGGGCCAGGCCCGCGTGGTTCACGACGGTACCGTCGCGTTCGGCCCAGGATCCGGAAGCCAGAACGAAGTGCGCCCGCTTCGTGGCGGGGGAAGCGAGCAGGCCCTGCACAACGAGCAGCTTTGCCTTCGCCAGCCCTTCGGCCTGCTGTTCCGTCAGCAGCCCGCGCGGATCCGCTTCGACGAGGTACAGCGACTCGAACTTGCCAGAGGCCACGCCAGCGAGGACGTCTCCAGCAGGGATGATGCTGCCCTGGAACTGCTTCAGCACCGCTTCCACGCCGCGGCGGTTCGGAGCCTTCTCGGCCCGGATCGTGAACTTCACCGGCGTCAGCGGCTTGCCGTGCACGTCTTTCGGGTACGTGTCGTCTTCGCCTTCAACGCGCGTCGGCGACAGGGCCAGCGTCACGGACGGCGACAGCGACTTGGCGAACTTCGCCAGCATGAACGCTTCTTCGACCGTCATCCACGGCGAGAAGATGATGGCCACCGAACCCGCGTTCCGCTGGATCGCGCTGGTCAGCGCGGTCTTCACCGAGGGAAGCACGCCGTCCCAGTCGCGGGTCACGAGGCGCCCGTCGATCCGTTCTTCCGGCGCCTGCAGCCGCTGGTCGGAGTGGATGTACTTCCAGCCGAACCGGCCTTCATCGCACATGTACCAGCCCTGCGCCTTCTGGTTTTCGCGAGGCTTGAGGCGGAAGACTTCGTCGTTGTTCTGGTCGACGTGGACGCTGCAGCCGGTCGAGCAGTCCTGGCAGACGCTCTTCTTCGACTTCAGCCACCACACCCGCTGTTCGTAGAGGAAGTCCTTGCTGCACAGGGCGCCGACGGGGCAGAGGTCGACGACATTGCCGGCC
>JAEYWB010000021.1 GCA_023429275.1 Planctomycetota bacterium | reverse complement strand
AAAACGGCCCGATGCTCAGCGAGAACGGGGCAGGGGGGGCGGGCGTGGAAGAGGGAGATCTGGATTCGTGGAAGAGAAGCGATACGACACGGCTCCTCTCGGGCCGGTTCGTCGGTCCTGTCCGTTGGTCTAACGTTCAGTTGGCGGCCGGAGGTTCGGGATCGATGGGGCCGATCAGCGTCGCGAGGCGTCTTTTCCAGCGAACACTGCAACGCTTCGCGACGTAGTGCCGGGCGGTGAATCCACTCGCATCAAGCTCGTCGAAGTTCGCGCCAGCCTCGGCCAGCAGGTGAACTACCTCCCAGTGCCGGTTTCGAGCCGCCTGGGAGGCGGGTGTGAAGCCATCGATGTCGACGTGCGAGACATTGGCCCCGGCCACGATCAACAGGCGAACAACCTCGACCTTTCCCACCCTCAACACCGGGCAAGCGAACTGCGCAGCCGGTCGAACATTCGCCTCGCCCCGACCGGGCACGATCTAGTATCGACAGTGCCGCCCGTTCGGTCGAGGGCTGCTGGACCGGGTCAACGAGCGGCTTGCACAACGAGCCGGCAGCTATCAGACTCATTGGAACCCTCTGGGGCCCCGGGCTAGCACGGTACCTGCCTGTCGATAAAGCGGCCACGAATGAAAAGGTCGGCGTCCTTGAGCTCCCCTTTCGAATTGACGGAGCCCGATTTCCCCTGGGCCGGATCTCACGGAGTCCACTGCACGACACGGCAGAATAAGGTTATAAAGCGACGATCGCATCTCCCGCCGGTTCCACTGGGCCAGATTGTCGTCGCTGAATGCTTGGAGCGCCACGATATCGCGCTGGGGAATGGGGCCGCAGTTCCTGACTTCGCACGCTTCGCTAATCGTCCGAGTTCGTCGGTCTCGTGACGTGTGATCTCTCACCGAGTGAAAGCAACGTCGAATTTGTGCCTGGAGCTGGAATGTTTGATCTCCCTGACCTCACTTTGAAACAGGAAGTTGGTGAGGATGGCCTCGATCGCCTGGAAATGTTGTGTCGCTGGCTCTTCAAGGGAAGCGTAGAGAAGAATCATAGAATCGCCCCATCGCTGATCATCCGTGGTGAGTGTGAGTTATTCGGTCTCTCAGCACCTCGTTTCGCGGTCCGCCGCTACGTCTATACGCCCGACAGCACCTCCCCGATTGCGTTCTTCAACATTCGAAGATTGAAGTGGTTTCACGAGACAATTCGAGCGGCGCATCCAGAGCTGAGTGAAAATCGACTCAATGAGAAAGTGTTACGTGGAAGTCCTGTTGCAGATTCATTGATCACGCCTTCGGTTTGCAGCTCGCCGAGCGTTCGGTTAATCACTTGCGACTTGGCCGCCTATTTTGGAAAGGAATGTGCCGAGTCAAGCGTGGTGCCTTTCATGCAGCACATGTCGCTTGGCGGTGGAATGTGTGCCCAGGCGTGCATCTTCATGGCATTGTGTTTGCATGAACGTGATGCCAAGGCCATTACAGGCCTTGGTGAAATGGTGGCGGGTGAGCTCGATTCGGGGGAAGTCGAATTACGCGGGCTGGACGACAAGCAGATTGCAGACATCCTGCAATCGGAACGCTTTGGCCTCGGCGCCTGCCTGGAAGACAAGTTGATCAAGGCCGGAACCAGGGAATCGATTTCAAACGAAGTGAAGGCCGCCTGGCGGGGATATGTGAACTCCAGGATCCCTTGCATCTGCCTGGTGGATATCGAAAAGATGCAATTGCCGGACGGTATCTACGCGGCCAACAACATTCCGACACGGCGAAAAGGAGGAGGGCGACCTCGCAAGCATGCGATCCTGCTCGTGGGATGCCACCGCATCGCGGGTTCCTGCGAGTCGCGGCAGTTTGTGTTCAATGATCCCGCCACGTATCCATTTCTGACAGCGTCCTATTCGGCGATGCTGGATGCACGCGCGAAGGAAGGGGCTATCCAGTGGATTTCCGTGCTACCGAATCCCGCGACCCTTCCCTTGGTCGGCCGGCACGATCAACTCCAGGAAGGGGTGTTTTTTCATGCATCAGTCCACCAGCGGTTCACTCCGTGGTATCGCTTTCAGGCAGAAGGCCATTGGCCAGGCGAGTGGAAACTAGCCCGAGCTTCTGAGGATGGTTGGGGTGCGGCATTGGGCGAGATGTTTGCAGAATCTCCCGATGGCGTCGCACTCCGATCGTCCCTTGCCAACCATTTGAACGGAGACCAGGCGGTCGCCAACCGCACCTTGTGGATCCAATGGCTGAAGCGAATGGGGAAGGATCACCCGGACGAGGTCTGGCTATGGCCTGGCGAGCGCCCCGACGACAATCGCAACGGCAAACTCATGCCTGTCGCAAGATTCCGAATGGCCGGAGGGAGTCTGGCGAGAATCTGACTTCTCCCGGACCATGGATTGCAATCGACACGAGGCAACGAGGCAGCCCCGATGGCATTTGATCTGGCGCTGATGTCTTCTTTCTGCACCGCTGGTGTGGGCGAGCCGCTCTCGATGAAGCCCTATGCCGATGCCGACAACGCGGTCCAGGCACACAGCCCGAGTGCTCGGCCGGTAGGGATCGAGTTATACATCGGAATGGATCCAGACCTTCGTAAGATCGCAAGTCACCTGAACCGGTCAGAATGGAGGGACCATACTCGTCCTCTCAACGCGTGTGAATTGCTCGGCAGTCTCGACGACAACGAAGTGGCCGTTGTGGCAAAATGGTTCGACGATATGGTCAAGAGGCGGTGTGGCGATTCTCGTAGAATTGTCGCGGCCGCAACATTCCTTCCCGAAATCTCCCGAAGCGACAACGCCCGTTTGCCATCCCGGGAAATGGCAACCCGAGCGCTGGCGAACGTGATGCGAATATGCCGACTCCTTCGATCAAGCAAGAACCGGCATCCTGTCAAATCGCTCGAGATTGTCGCTGGATCCAGGTTCGCAGGACTCGCCGAGAGTGAGCGAATTGCTGGAATGGACACAGAGGATCCGGATATCAAGCATTGCTATATAGTGAATATGATGTCTCGCGAGGATGGTGTAAGACAGGTGATACGAAGTCTTGTTGATGCTTTGAACTCTCTGGGCGGCGACAAGGAGTTGAGCGATTATCCGGTGCTGGCACTGGAACTTGAACCCGGTGCCTGCTTTATTCTCAACGATCTTGCCGCCTTGAAGATCTTTGCGGCGACGATCTCCGATCACCCGCTTTTAAGTACGCGTGTCGGCTTCAATCTTGACATCGCCCACTTTCGAATCGCCGGTATCACGCCAGAGCAACTCAGCGAATGCCCGCAGATTCTTGAGCGAATCTGCCACTCGCACATCTCCGGTCACCATCCTGCCGGGCACTTCGGCGATGTCCTGCCTTCGCGAACACAGCTGAAAGAAGTCTTGCCGTGGCTCAAATTGCTGAGAGGTGCTTGGCAGAACTCCGCTGGCGAGAAAGGGAAATCGCTAGGCGGTCATGCGACCAACTGTGTGAGTGTTGAACTGGAGGCAGTGGCCGAAGCCGGGATCATCAAAGAGTTCTTCAAAAGAATGATGGAGAATTGTGGTCAATACTTTGTGGCATGATGGATGACTGACAGCCCCGCGAGGTCATAGCCTGGCCTTCATCCGGGAGATGCACAGGCATGCAATCCCGTACCTGATCGACCACGAACATCCGGAAGAACAACGCAAGGCGGCCCCGGCAATTGTGGTTGTGGAGACGATGCCTTGGCGAATGAAACGCCCCAGGATGCCACAGTTCTTCGGAGCGATTGGCCGGCGTTGCAATGCTACACCGCTCGAATCAAGCTCCCCTATTCGTCGTCTTTCCCAGCAGACTCCGGGTTGTTGACTATCTCGACATCGGCACTTTGACAGCAGGTTCGGCGGCTCTCTTTCAACAGCTGGATGTCATCAGAGTAGACTTCGTCTGCAATCGCAATGAGCGTGCTGACGGCGACCGCTTCACCCCCTGCCGGATAGCGGGCCTGAAGTTCGTCGAAAGCGGCCTGACCAAACTGGTGTCGAATCCAGTCGCAATCCTCGACGGAATGAAGCGACAACGCATCCATGCCTGACTCCGCCGAGTGATCGGAAATTGTCATGAATGGTCTTCCGGGAGTGACGCAATCATCCTGAAATTGACAAAAGAGGGGCACACTCCGCGCCGGCCCAGGCGAAAAATACTGGATCGGTTGTCCTCTGCCTAGTCGGAGCAGCCTCCTGCAGGTCCTAATTCTTATCGGCACGAAGGTTTGCAACATCTTTGATGATTGTTCGAATGGCCCCGCACCTCCGATCGAATGGCGCGTCTCTGCTGGTTGGTGCGGCAGCGAGTTGTGCACGGACCCGCCAAAATGTGACACTTCCGCCCGCAAAATCAACAAGGGCTTATGGAATGCCGTTTGTCCGTCCTATTCAGGACGGACTTTCGTCGGGATGTGCTTCACGAGTTGTCCCGCCTTGATCGCGCCTCCCTGCATCACCGCGAGGAACCGTGTCCGGTCCTCCAGAATCGAGATGTCCGCGATGACATCTCCGTCGACGATGAGGATGTCCGCCAGTTTGCCGGATTCGAGGGTGCCGAACTCGTGACCGCGGCCCATGATCTCGGCGCCGGTCTTTGTGGCACAGGTGATGACTTCGAGCGGGGTCAGGCCGACGTCCTTCACGAAGAAGGTCAGCTCCCGGGCGTAGTCGCCGTGCGGGTTCCAGCCGAAACCGTAGTCACCCCCCATGCCCAGCCTTCCGCCAGCGCGGAGGATTCGTCTTGCGCTCTCCGCTCCCCCTTCGAGCGTCTCCTGGTGGCCGTCGATGACCCGTTGCGGGAGTCCGAACTCCCTGCCCCGTTCGACGCTCGCTTTCTCGAAGTAGAGGGCGGGGATGCATGGGACGTCGCGGGAGAGAAGCAGGTCGAGTGCTTCGTCGTCCATGAACGTCCCGTGCTCGATCGTGTCGTAGCCGGCTCGGAGGGCGTTTTTGATCCCCTCAGTCGCGCGGCAGTGGCCGGTCACCTTGAGGCGATGATTGTGCGCCGTCGCCACGACGGCGTGCATCTCCTCGAACGTCATGCAGAGCGTGTGGTGGTCGTTGATGTCCGGGGAGGCGGCGTCACCGGTCGGGTAGGTCTTGACCCACTCGACGCCGTCCTTGACCAGAGCCCGCACCGCCTTCCGGGCGTCCTCCTGGCCATTGATGATGAAGACCAGTCCCTCCATGCCGATCTTGCGGAACTCGGGGTTCCAGTCCATGAGGCCGCCGGCCGAGCAGATCTCCCGCCCGCTGGCCGAGAGCCGCGGACCGATGATCAGGTCTTCCTCGATCGCCTTCTTGAGCCAGACGTCGACGTTGAACAGGCAGCCCCCCGACCGGGCCGCCGTGTAGCCGCACTCGACCGCCAGCCGGCAGTTGACTGACGCCAGCAGCGAGACGTACTCGACCGGGTACTTGATATCGAGGTCTTCGAGCGCCTGGATGTTGAAGTAGGTCGCGTGGAAGTGAGCCTCGACGAGCCCCGGCATGATCGTCCCGCCGCGGGCGTCGATCCGCCGGACCTCCGGAGGGAACCGGGGAGCCCCCGCCGCAGGGCCGGCATAGGTGATGAGCCCGTCGGTCACGACGACGCAGCCGGTAGCGATCGGAGCGGCCCCGGTGCCCGGGATGACCGTTCCGTTCTCGATGACCGTCGTTCCGGGTTCGAGCCTCATCCGAGTCCCCCTTCCCAAGGCCTGCCCTGATCAGAATGCTTTTTGCCACAGAGGACACAGAGGGCGCAGAGAGTTCTTTCTCACCGTGACTTCTCTGTGAACTCTGTGCTCTGTGGCTAACCATCTTCTCCTGCCGCCTCGATAGCTACTCGGCCGGCAGCGCCTGGATCGCGTCCGCGATGACGTGGCCGTCGGCTCCCTTATTGTCGATCGTCACCGTCGAGTCGGCATCGAGTTCGAACTGGCCGAGCGAGACCCACATCCCCTCGATCGGCGGGGTCTTCTTCTGGTTGATCGTCAGCGTCGACTCCCCGGCGGCGTGCTTGATGGCGACCCGGACGTTCGACGCCCGGTTGCCGTTGGGGGTGTAGCTCATCCGCAGTTCGTGCTTCCCCCCCTTCTTGATCGGCAGGGCGAAGCGGACACTCTTTTCGCCGACCCCTTCGTGGGCGTCATGCGCGTAGCCCTCGCCGACGAAGCCGCCGATCGAAGAACTGACCGGCCAGTCCCCTGTCTTCTTCGCCTGGGCGTCATCGATCACGATCCCCGGGAGCGTCTTCGGATTGACCGGAGGACGCGACGGGGCCTGGCCGGCCGGGAGCGTCAGGACCTGGCCGTCGGCGTCGAGCCGTTTGCGGAGCTTTGCGTACTCGACATCCTGGATCGCGATGCCGTCGTCGATCGCCATCGAGGCGGCGGTCGCGGCGCTCTGGCCGAGGATCATGAAGACCGGTTCCATCCGGATCGACCCGTAAGCGATATGCGAGCAGGAGAGGCAGACCGGAACGAGCAGGTTGTCGCATTCCTGCCTCTTCGGGACGATCGCCTTGTAGGAGATCAGGTACGGCCCCCCGGGGCTCACCTGGACGTCCCCCTCGTTGCGGACGTGGCCGTGTTCGTCGACGTACCGCTGGCAGTGATGGGAATCCATGTTGTAGGAGCCCATCCCGACCGGGTCGGAGCAGAGCCGCAGGCGGCGGCAGTCCTTCTCGGTCTGGACGTAGTCGCTGATCATCCGCCGCGCTTCGCGGATGTAACACCAGTAGGGGAAATGGCCGTTGTCGGTGAACTCGTTCTTCGCCCACCCCCAGCGGGAGACTTCGGCGCGGATCTTCTCGGGGACCCGTTCGTGGTTCGCCATCGTCCAGAAGAGGCCGCGGACGTACATCTCGTGCTGCTTGAGGATCTCGACCCGTTCCTCATCTTCGGCATCGGCGTAGTCGTAGTTCATGCCGATGAAGTCGGTCGAGACGGCGAAGTTGTTGTTCACGTCGGTCTTGCGGTTGGGCATCATGATGATCGAGAGGGGGAGCCGCGGGTCCCCCGCCTCGAAGTTCCGCAGCAGCAGCTCGAAGTAGATCGGGTCGTAGTCCGCCGGCTTCTCGAACGGCACCTGGTTCGCCTTGTTGTCCGTGATACAGACCCGGTAGTTGTAGGCCTGCATCCGGTCGTCGGCGGTGCCGTCCGGGGCGACCGACGGGAAGATCCCCGGCAGGAGGCCGCTCGACTTGTCGCCCGGCTTGATGAACGGGTCGACCGGCTTGATGAACTGGTGATACTGCGACCGGGCGACCTGGACGCCGTTGAGGGTCTCGCCGTACTTCGCATTCGCCTCGCGGCCGACGAAGTAGCGGACCTCGGCGGAATGGAGCAGGTCTCCCTCGTAGGTCGCATCGATGAACTGCTTGCCGGCGAACGTCTTGCCGGACTTCATCGTGATGGCGAGGATTCGCGGCCCGTCCTTTTTGACGCCGTTGTCCCGCTCGAGCCATTCTCCGAGTTCAACGTCGATCTTCACCTCGGACATCATCTTCTGAAGGATGTCTTCGGCGACCTTCGGTTCGAAGGTCCACATGGCGGTCTCCGCCGCGCGGTAGGACTTGTAGCTGTCGCGCTTTTCCTGCACCCAGGCGGACTCGTTGTCGTAGTGAGACTTCACACGCTCGTAGAAATTGCGGGCGAGCCCCCCGATGACGCGCTTGTCGCCCGAGTCGGTCGCGCCGAGGCCGCTGACCGTCAGGCCCCCGAGGTGCTTCTTCGGCTCGATCAGGACGACCGTCTTCCCCATCTTCGCCGCCTGAATCGCGGCCGTGACGCCGGCCGAGGTCCCGCCGTAGATCACGACGTCATAGGACTTCGGTTCGGCAGACCAGCCGGACGAAGCGGTCAGGCCCAGGAGAAACAGCGGAGCCAGGAGGAGCGGAACCAGACGCAGCATGAGACACCTGACGGGAGCGTACCGGGTGAACGGAGGCCGGCGCGAGGGCCGGATTCACACGATAATCGCGGGGTGACAGAGTCGCTACTGGCCGCCCGCGGTGAACGCCTGACAGGTTGTCGGCCGGTTCTGGATCCGGCCTGACCGACATCGCTCAGGTCAGGACCAACCACTTCAATTGGAGCCGCATTGGGCTGGGTCTCAACGTTTCAGCTCCGCCCGCTCATGGCAGATCGTCAGGCGTCACAGCGTCGCGGGCACAGTGGCGGATGTGCAGGACTTTCACTGTTCGGGCCTCGATGATGAACAGGATGCGATACCGACCGCTACGTCGCCCGAAGAGCAGCTCTCGGAGGGGAATGCCCAGATTCTCTGCCGCCAGGGCACAGCGTTCCGGGTTGCTCTCCAGCGTTCCGATCGCCTTCCACAATCCCGCAAACCATCGCTCTCCAGCCGAGGCAGCATCCTTCGACGCGAACCAGTGAAGTACGCCGTCGACGTCCGAGATTGCACGGTCCGATAGCTGAACACGGTGCGCCCGGCTAGCCACGTTCGACCTCGATGCCGTACTTCCGGGCGAGAGCACGCAGTGCCGGCTTCGCGGCGGTCATTCTGCCGGCCGCGGCATCCGCGAGCCCTTCGCGAACTGCAGCAATCGTTTCCTCGCGTTCGGCACGATTCGCGAGTTCGACCAGCCTTTGATAAGCGGCCGCGTCCTGAACCACGACCTGGGCCTTGCCATTCACCGTTAACACCATCGGATCGCCGGTTTCGTGCAAGCGATCCAGATACTGAGCCGTCTGGCGTTTGAAGTTCGTCAGGGAATCGATTCCCGCGGCGATGTCCAGCATCAGTCCCTCCTCGCATTCAATTCGCATTGAATTGAATGCTACTTCAACGCACGGCCCTCCGAAAGAGATCTCTTCGTCCCATTCGCGATCGCAAAAGTCCCAATGTCCTTTCAGCGGCTCTTCAGTTCGAACTTCACATCACCCCCACCAGGGGGGACCTGGGCCATGAGTTTCGAGGCGGTGTAGCTGCTGTACTGCGGCGGCAGCGCTTCCACGGCCCCCTGGTCGGCCGGGGGAGGAGCATTCGGGCCGACCTCCGCGGGGGTGCCGTCCGCCTTGGCGAACATGCTGATGACGACCTTGTACGTCCCAGGAGGGGCGCCGGTCCCTCCCCGGAGCTGCGTCAGCTCATACCGCCCGGACTCGTCGGTGAATCCGTAGCACTCGACCCCCTTCGTTTCTCCATCGGGGATGAACTTCACGGCCGCCCGGTTGAGCGGTTTGCCGTCGAGGGTTACGACCCCTCCGACCGGGACGGTGGTCGGGAGGGGGTTTTTCGGAGTCGAGGATCCGCCGCAGCCCGCGGCAAGAAGCGCAAGGGAGAGAGATACACAGAAGCGAAGCAACGCAACCTCACAAGGTCAGAAAGAGACAACGAACGAGAGCTGTAGCCTGGAGACGCCTGATGGCTCGTGCTTTGTCACAGCTGGGATCAGGGGTTGCGTCCATTCACCAGCGGGCGCTCGTCCCCGGATCGAACCGGACGCTGGCGCGTTCCGGCTCATCGAGCGCACCCCTCATCCCGGCTGTGCCAAACCACTAGAGCGGGGCGGTCGGAATGCCATCGCCGATGTAGGACATCCGGGTCCGCTGGGTCGTATCCATGTTTTCGCTGATGAAGTGCACCGATCCGTCCGCCATCAGGACGTGGATTCCGCCGACGTGAGAGCTGCCGGGGTTCCCCCACGTGGCGTTGGCCCCAAGGGGCATCGTCGTCGGCGGAGTGGAGTGCGGCCAGTAGCGGTCGTTGATCGGTCCTGAGAAGTTGATGCCAAGCATACACCAGCCGCGGTAACCCCAGGCGGAGCTGCCACTGCCGTTGTAGACCTTGAGCGTGGTCTCAATCATGGCAACGGTGTTGCTGGTCCCGTCCTTGACGTCGGTCAGCCGGCAGTGGCTGTTGTCGCCGAACATCCGGCGGGTCCTGATGTCGATGCTGGCGAAGGGCGCTTCGCAGGTCTGCAGCGGCGTCGCGGTCGAGAAGTCGTAGGTCGTGCGTGCTCCGCCGGTTCCGGTGTTCGTCGCCGAGATCCCGTAATGGGCAGTCGCGTCGGGGATGACCTGTGGTCCGCTGTCGGACGGGCAGAGAAACGTCGGGATCAGCGTCTTGACGAGGGGAGCGTTTCCGGAGACCGTCGGGTCCGTGCCGGCCACGGCTCCGGTGACCGTCACGAAGGTGGTCATCGAGCCGTTGAAATCGAACTTGTTGTACAGCGTCCCATGATCGAGGTAGGGAAGCAGCATCGTCAGGCCGGTGCCGTTCCCCATCGGCGTGCTGCAGCGATTGATGTTGCCGGGCGGCAGGACACCATGAGTCTCGTGGTAGCTGTGCAGGGCAATGCCGAGCTGCTTGATGTTGTTCCGGCACTGGCTGGCCCGCGCCGCTTCTCGCGCCTGCTGCACCGCCGGCAGCAGGATCGCCACGAGGACCGCGATGATCGCGATGACGACCAGCAACTCAATCAACGTGAAACCAGAACGCCGTGTCATGAAGTTCCTCAGGAAGAGCGAGACTCCAGGCGGAGCCGCCGCGAGCGGACATCGAACAGAGGCAAGCCAGTCCAGAAAGGGAGCGAAGCGACCTGCGTCCTGCGCTCTGCCATCGCCTCTCGCCCGACGATGAGCGGAAAGCGCGCTGACTTGCTGACCTCCGCGGCAGAATCGGCTGCAGCGGACCGTCTTTCGAATGTTCTGGCGAACAGGGCAAACGCTATGCCGACCCGTGAGAAGAGGTTGATCCGTGCGTCCAGACAAGAGGGCTCGATCGGATGAGCCTATGGGCTTTATGCGTCCTGAAGATCGTCAGCACCAGGGCTGCAGAAGCTGCGAGGTCCTCGGCCCCGGCGAGCCGAAGGTCTCTGCGCTGGCGAAAAGCGGGGCACTCGCCCGGAGCCGCGACGGCACGGCTTCACAGCATCACTTCGTCCCACGGGGGAAAAGGCTCTCATAGACCAGGAGGGGGAGCGACCGACGAGAATCCCTTTGCCTTCAGCCAGTCGGCGATCGAGGAGGGATCGTGCTTCTCCGGCGGCCCCGCGGTCGTGTGGTCCTTCAGGTAGTCCCACAGATCCGGGAACGAGTCGACCTGGCGAAGGTACTGATAGCCGGCATAGTCGAAGTACGCCCCGTACTCACGCCGGCGACGGAGCTCGTCGATCAGTTCGCTGCCGAGACTCATTGCCGGCCCCGCCATGAAGGAATCCATGGGTCACGGTATCAGCCACCGAGCGGATTGCGAACTCAGAGAGCCGACGGCCGGAGGTCCCTTGATTCATCACTTTCGGGTCGAACTGGCCGCTGAGTCCCTCATTAACTCCGTCGGCGAACGCCGACGGATCGATGCCGCGCCGCTCGCTGTTGTCGGCCTGGAGGTCGATGATCAGGGACCGCTATGGGGCCTTCGCTGCCACCGCCCGCGCGATGTTTCCGATCTCCTCTCGATAAATCTTTCGAAGGAGCGGCGGGACGACGAGGCGTTCGAGCAATCCCGCGAGTCCGCGAGGTTGCCATTCCGTGGCGATCGTGAGCTCGCAAGAGTCGCCAGTCCGGGGCGAGAGGATGAAGCTCGTCACCATGCCGCTCTCCGGGTAGGTCTCGACCAGCCTGCGGCCCGGCTCCGGCTCCGAGACAACGCCCCGAACGATCCTGGTCTTGCCCAGGGCAGTCATCTGAAAACGGATCACGGTTCCATCGCCGACGCCCCCTTCCTCGACGACGAGGCCGTGGAAGTATTTCGTGGGAAGGATGGAAGGATGGCCGACGCGGTAGTCGGCGAGCAGCGTGTAGACCCGTTCCGCGGCCGCCGGAACAGGTTGGGTGACAGCGACTCGGGATGACATGGGGAGGTAAGGGAAGAGGGAACAGGGAACAGGGAAGAGAGCGTGGGACGGGGATGCGACCTCTTGAAACGACACGGGACCGGGATCTTTCGATCTCGGTCCCGCGGCTGTTCCTCGTCGCTGCGCTTCCGCGCCGCGGCGTTCCGTTACTGGAGGTTCTCCTTGGCGAACTTGGCGATGACCGTGCCGGCCGCCTTGAGAACGTCCTTCCGGATATCGATCAAGCCGTCGACGCTCTTCTCCTTACGGTAGAAGTTGACTTCGACGACGTCGTCGGCCCCTTCCGTCATCGAGTCCATGGCCGCTTCGGCCCACTTGAAGTTCTTGAGCTGATCGCGGGTGCTCTTCGACTCACCCGCCTTATGGCCGGGACGGGTCGTCTTCGGCTTGCTCTTCTTCTCGTCCCCACCACCGAGGAATCCGAACTGCCCGACGATCTTCTTGACGTCAAAGTCGATTTCTTCCCAGAAGGAATCGTTGATCGTCAGGATCGGCTTGGCGTGGAAGCGGACTGAGGCGATCCTCGTCTTGTCCCCTTCTTCCGCCTTCCCCTTCCCCTTCTCGATGTAGGTCTTGAGGACATCGAGGCTCCCCTCGCCCTTGGCGAGCCAGATCGTGTCGGGACCGGCGGCGATGTACATGTCGCCCGTTCCCCAGAACGTCTTCACGACGTCGGTCGTCTTCGAGTTGACGAGATGATGAACGTCGATGTCGCCGATCTTTTCGACGCTGACCTTGCTCGTCCACTGGCTGTTTGCAGCAGGAAGCTTCTCGGCGAGAGTCTTCAGAAGGGCTCCCTCCTTGGCCTTCAATCCGGCGACGAGAACGTGCTTGCCGCTTTCCTGCTTCGTGACTTCGGCGAAGGCGTCGAGGGCCTCGAGGTCCGCGTTCTTCGCGAGGAGATCGATCAGGACGGTATAGACCGCCTTGCCCGCCTCTTTCTGCTCGGGGGTCCTCTTCTCATTCTTCTCGATCCGCTCGCGGCCGGCCGGTCCGGCGGCATCCGCGAAGTCGGCGAGCCGCTTCTGGACGGACTTCGCGAGCAGGATGTTGAAACGCGC
The DNA here is from genome assembly GCA_023429275.1 of Planctomycetota bacterium. Taxonomy (GTDB): domain Bacteria; phylum Planctomycetota; class Planctomycetia; order Planctomycetales; family Planctomycetaceae; genus Planctomyces_A. Next base: position 3,375 of record JAEYWB010000021.1, on the reverse strand, counting down.
CTTCAGGACAGGGTCCTTCGCTTCCGGAATCGCGGCGAAGTGGCTGACGGTGGTCCCGAGGTTCTCGCCGACCTTCTGGAGCTCGGTCCCTTCCAGCGCCTGAATCTGGATATCGGCGAACGCCCGGCCCGCCTCGCTGTCGGTGCACCATCCGAGAAACATCTTCTGCGTCTGCGAGAAGAGCTGCTCGAAGGTGTCGAGCTGCTGACGCGCCATCACCTTACGGAGCTTGAGCGCCGCCTCGGATTCGCCGTCCTTCGGCTCCTTGAGCGACGCGTCCGATTCCGTCCGCAGCTTCTCCACCGCCTTGACACGCCCGTCCCGCTCGTCCGCCTTCGTCAGGAGCTGAACGACGAGGTCGTAGTGCTTGTCGGTATCGAAAAGACCCTCGTGCGCCTTGGCCGGGTCTTCCTGGTCCTTGGCGGTGTCGCCCTTGATCTTGGAGATGATCGCGTAGTCGGCCGCGTGCCGCATCCACCACGAGTCGGGATCGAGGACTCCGCCGGTGAGTTCGTAGAGCGTCTGATCGCCAGGAACACGCTCCGACGCGATGTCGATCGGCGCGATGTTGTCGTCGCGGAACTCCGTCAGATTGGCCTTTTCGACCGGGATGACGAAGATCGACCGCTTGCCGTTCTCGGAGTCGATCGCGGTGTCCATCCGGACCGGGCGATCCGTGGAGACCCCGATCAGGAAGACTTCGAGATTCGGGTAAACGTTCTTGTTCCACTGCTCTTTCTGGCCGGCGAGCGTGGAGATGATGTATTCGAGATCGGAGAGCAGGCTGTCGGCGCTTGCGATGCCCGCGACGATGCGGCCGGGTTTCTCAGCGGCCGTGGCGACTGGCCCGGCCCCGATGGAAAGACTTCCCCACAGACAGCCCAAAACCAGAAGCGTTCGGCTGAAACTCATTTCCCTGCGACTCCTTGCGTTCAGCGGCGGCTGTCTGGAGCGTCGATCATTCGCGTCCGAATACAGTCGCCGATTGGCGGTATCCCTGCTCCCTATCCGGCGGTCCAGATAGGTTCGGAAGGATAGGTGATTGGAAAATCCCGGGCAAGAAGTGTTCCCGCCCGCCGTCGACGGGGTTCGGGAAAGCAAATTCAGTACCCCGCGGGCCAGGCGATTCAGGCCGCTGGGTTTCTCGATCCGGGGGGCAATCGGCCCCACTCCGCGCGGAGTCACGCTCGCCGGCGGGCGACCGACGGACGATCAGACCGACTGGCGGGGAGACGGTCGGGGAAGTGGGAAGGACCAGGTACCAAGTACCAGATACCAAGTACCAGGTTCGCGGAGCGGAGGTGGGGACTGCCATGAGACCCTTTGATACTTGATACCTGCTCCTTGAAACTTCGCGCGTCCTGCGGGCCGCTACTTCTCCGTCCCGGCGAACAGCGACGTACTGAAGTACCTCTCAGCCCGGTCACAGAGGAGCGTGACGATCCGCCGGTCCGGGCCAAGGCGGCGGGCGATCTCGAGGGCGGCGGCGACGTTGGCCCCCGACGACGTGCCGACGAGCAGGCCGAACTCCCGCTGCAGCCGCTTCGTCATCCCCATGGCGGTCGCGCTGTCGACTTCAACGTGCTCATCGATGCTCGCCGACTGCAGGAGCTGCGGCAGGAACCCGTCGGCAATCCCTTCGATCATGTGACAGCACGGGGCCTCCCCCGCCAGGAGGGCAGCCTCCGCCGGTTCCATCGCGTAGATCTTCGCAGCGGGGTACTTCGCCTTGATCGCCCGGCTGACCCCCGCGAGCGTCCCCCCGGTTCCGTAGCCGGTCACAAAGGCGTCGACGGTGCCGGGAGTCTGCCGGATGATCTCCTGGCCGGTTCCCTGTTCGTGGTCTTCGACGTTGAGCGGGTTCTCGAACTGCCGCGGCAGGAAGTAGCGGCTGTCCTTCGCCGCCATGTCGCGCGACATCGAGATTCCGGTCTGATACATCCCGCCGGTGTCAAAGAGAATCAACTCCGCCCCGAGCTGCCGGATGATCCGCCGCCGCTCGACGCTCGCCCCCTGCGACATCAGGATCGTCACGCCGTAACCCATCGCCGCCCCGAGCATCGACATCGCGATGCCGGTGTTGCCGCTCGAACATTCCAGGATGATCGAGTCGGGCTTCAGCAGTCCGCGGCGTTCGGCATCGACGAGGACGGTCTTGGCCAGCCGGTCCTTGATGCTCCCGCTGGGGTTCATGAACTCGCACTTGGCGTAGATCGTGAACCCTTCGTCCGCGAAATGCAGCGGGACGAGGGGCGTGTTCCCGATCAGCGACAGCACGGCCGCAGCGCGGCTCTGGCGCGGGTGAAACTCTGCTTCAACTTCCGACATGGCAGCCTCGCACGATACCGGTCGCTTCGGGAAGACCGTGCATCATCGTGCACGAAGGCGCCGCAGGACAAGACGCCTCGTTTCGACGCGCCGCCGTGGAGGGGATCGCTCGCGGGCGTGGCCATGCGGTTCACGACGCTTTCGCACCGGCACCCACAAGAACATTCCGAACGTCTTCGGTCACGCCCGCTTTTGCGGGATGGTCGCTTGTCACGAGCAATCCCAGGACGGTCGAGCCGCCATACATATTGGCCGTGGCGTTCACGTCGGCTCCCGCCTCGATCAGGAGGCGTGTGATCTCGGCGAGATTGAGCGGCACTCGCTGTCTGTGTGTCTCAACGCCATTTGAACCGACGTAGTGCAGCAGAGTGGAACGATGGCCAAAACTCGATCGACGCTGAATCAGCGAGGGATCTTCGGAAAGAAGGCCCCGCAGCTTCTCGACATCGCCGGCCAGCAACGTGTCCACTGCGAGCTCGAAACCCGCGTCAGGCGGACTGGCTCCCTGGGCCTCTACGTCGGCCCAGTCTGCGAACCCGTACTCTCTCGCGATCGTCTGGCGTGCGTCATCCAGGGGGAAGTGGCTTTTCAGGATTTCGTCGGCCGAGTGGCAGGCCAGCCTCGGATGCCAGCAGGTGATGTGCGTGACCACGGCCCGGTCACCGGCCCGGTGGCCTTCGACGATCCGGTGCGCCTGCCGGTCGAGCTGATCCCGAATGGGAAGCCGCAGCCCATCGTCTGTCAGCAGGTCGCGGTGGAGTCGTTCGACTTCCCGAACCTGGTCGCTGATGTAGACAGGTTGTCGGGCTTCACTCATTCGACTCTCGTTTCTGAGTGACGCCTTGCCATGCTGACCCGGCTGTCACTGCCGTCCGGCCGGTGCTCCCGGCCCGAGGATCGGCTGAACCCAGGCCCGTTCGGGGTCGTCGACTTCCGACGGATTGGGGTGCTTGCGCGACGACGTCACCCGGGCCCGGACGTAGAGCTCGTCCCCCTGGAAGCGATAACGGGCCGATGTTCCCTTGGAGGTCTGCAGGACTTCTCCGA
>JAEYWB010000833.1 GCA_023429275.1 Planctomycetota bacterium | reverse complement strand
GCCATGAGCCGCCGGGCACGGCGATCAACAGCTGACCTGGTCAGCGAAATGCGCATCCGACGAGGACCGTCGCAATCACGAGGACGGTCAGCCCGACAAGCTGCATGCGCCAGCGGGTCCGGTGTTCCATCAGTGAGACCACCGCATCGATGCGGGCGACCCGCTCGTGCAGTTCATGTTCGGCCGTCCAGCCCTGGTTGACCCAGGCGGGACGCTTCTTCGATTGCTTCAACATTTTCTTCACTCGGCAGGGGGAGCCGAACGCCCCGGAAGGTGGGAATGGGCCGGGGCGGTCATCAGGTGGGACCATGCGGGACGAGCCCGGCACGGTGCAAACGAATCGGCCGTCAGAGCGGATCACTTCTTCCACCCAGGTGTCGGCCGTCAGCCTGACTCTGGAAGGACACCGCTCGTTGCCGAAAGTTCGCACGCTCATTATCGCAGGGAGGAGGGTCCTGACGAGAGGCCAAGGGGTGACATTCCTGAAAGTGAAATCACATCAACGACTTGTATTGATTCATTTTGAAAAAGCTGCCATGACTGGGATGCGGCAATCGGGCAGAGGCTCTTCGGCGATGTGTACGTGAGTACAATTGCCCGTGGCGTTTCGACCGGCTGAAGAAGTTCAATCTCATTGACAAACCTTGATCCATCCGGCAGATTTGATGGATGAAGGCCGATGAAACTTCTCGGCAGTTCTTGATTTGCGGCACGGGGACCTCTGCAACGGGCAGTTGCGAGGTCCGTAGACGGGGATGGGGTCGCGTTGACGACGCGATGTCATTTCCACCCACCTGACCCCTCCACCTCCCGCCCCCCCAGGAGGCCTGCCATGCTGAACATCCTCGGTCGTCCCGTCGGACTGTGTGACGGCCTCTCACGCCGGGCGTTCCTCAAAGTCGGCGGCCTCGCGATGGGAGGGCTGAGCCTGCCGCAAATGCTCCGCGCGGAGCAGACGCAGGGGACCAACGGCTTCGGCAAGGGGATCATCATGGTCTTCCTGCCCGGCGGCCCGCCCCACCAGGACATGTGGGACATCAAGGTCGATGCCCCGCAGGACATCAAAGGGCCCTTCAACCCGATCCACACGAATGTCCCCGGCATCGAGATCGGCGAGCTCTTCCCGCGGATCTCCTCGATCGCCGACAAGATGGCGTTCATTCGCACCGTCGTCGGTGCGACCGGCGACCACTACGCCTTCCAGTGCCTCAGCGGGCAGGACCATCGAAACCAGCCTGCCGGCGGCTGGCCGGCGCTCGGTTCGGTCCTTTCGAAGGTCTACGGAGCCAAGGACCCCTCGGTTCCGCCGTATGTCGGTCTGTCGCCCCGAATGGGTCACATGCCCTGGGCAGACAACGGAAAGCCCGGCTTCCTGGGTGTTTCCCACGCCCCCTTCACGCCGCATGGTGAGGGGAAAGACAACATGACCCTGCAGGGGCTGACGCTGGACCGGCTGGCCGATCGCCGGAGCGTCCTTGCCTCGCTCGATACGTTCCGCCGTCAGGCGGACAATAGCGGCATGATGGAAGGGCTTGACGCCTTCAGCCAGCAGGCGTTCGGCATCCTGACCTCGAGCAAGCTCGCGGATGCGCTCGACATCGAGAAGGAAGATCCGCGGCTTCGCGACCGATATGGCCGGGGCTTTCATCAGCTTAAGGACGACGGCGGACCGCGGCTGCTCGACAACTTCCTGGTCGCCCGTCGGCTCATCGAAGCCGGCGTCCGCTGCGTATCGCTCTCCTTCAGCCGCTGGGACTGGCACGGCAACAACTTCGGGCAAGCCCGCGAAGAGATGCCGATGCTCGACCAGGCGGTGAGCGCCCTCGTTGAAGACCTCGAGCACCGCAGCCTGCTGAAAGACGTCACCGTCATCGTCTGGGGAGAATTCGGCCGGACGCCGAAGATCAATCCCCAGGGAGGCCGGGACCACTGGCCGCAAGTCTCCTGCGCCCTGATGGCGGGAGGCGGCATCCGCGGCGGGCAGGTGATCGGTGAGACGAACCGTCTCGGCGAGCACCCGGTCCAGCGGCCGGTCCATTTCCAGGAGATCTTCGCGACCCTCTACAAGACGCAGGGGATCGACATCGACCGTGTCACCGTCAACGACCTTCAGGGTCGCCCACGCTATCTGGTCGATCACACGCGGTTCCGCGCGCTCCCCGAACTCGTTTAGCGGGCCGGATCGGGAGCGAGTCTTTCGCCCCCTTCGACGTCAGGGGATGATTCCGTCGTATCCACGGTCGATCGCCTCTGACGCCAGGGGACGGAAGCTGAGGACGAACCGTCCGTCGACGGCTGCCGGGCCGGAGGCGACTCCTCCCCCGGCAGACTGATAGATGACCTGCGCATCGGATTTCGCCCAGCGTTCAAGGCCCTCCAGCTTTTCAGGAGCGCCATGCTGATCGGTCATGTACTTCGAGAACCGGGCTGAGTCGGCCGCTCGAAGCGTCCCGTGGAGTTCGAACAGCTTGTCGTCCACGAACACCCCGGTCTGTCCCGTCAGCTCGAGTG
>JAEYWB010000807.1 GCA_023429275.1 Planctomycetota bacterium | reverse complement strand
CGTTCTCCGCGGCCGGCTCACGGACCGCGGGCGCGAGGCCGGGTTCCGATCGGACCGTGCGGTCGTCGACGCGTTCGCCCAGCGCGAGACGACGACCGACGCTGAAGGCCGGTTCACATTCCCCCGGACGCCGCAGCGGACCGAATTGACGATTATCGTCGACCAGCCGGGAAAAACCGTGGCCTCACTCTGGGAGGAGAGGTGGCTCGAACCGGGAGAGATCCGGCCCGCGGAGGTGTTTCACCTGCCGGCGAAATCGCCGCCGGCTCGACGGCCGCCCGAGATCGCCTTGCCGCTGGTCATCCGCGACGCTCGTCTGTCGGGGCTTCACACGCTCGTGGCGATCACGGGGGAAGGCGAAGCTCCGCAGGCCTTTCTGAAGCGTTTCCTCGACGGAGACAACGTCGAAGACATCTATTCCTTCTATCCGAGAGAGATCAGCGGCCCCGAGGCCGCCACGAGTCCGAAATCGCGCGCCTTCCTGACAGCACGGAACTGGCCGCTGCCGGACGCCGGAACGGTGTTTCTGGCGATTCTTGACGAAGACGGAAAGGAGCTCGGCCGGCGCTCGCTCGAGCCACGGGACGACCTGGAGGCGATCGGCCAGGGAATCGAGTTCCTGCGACGGCACCTTCCCCCGAAGCTGGACGCCCGGGAGGGGTATGACGCGGCGCTCGCCGAGGCGAAGCGCACCGGCCGCCGCATCTGGGCGCGAGTCGGAGGATCCCGGTGCGGCCCCTGCTTTCTGCTCTCTCGCTGGATCGACGACCACCGGGAGCTTCTCGAGAAGGACTATGTCTTGTTCCGTTTCGACGGGGCTCTCGATGTGCACGGCAGCGAGCTGAGCAAAACACTCGGGTTCAGCGAACACGGCTTCCCCTGCCACTCGATCTTCGATGCCGGCGGAACTCCCCTGGCGACAAGTATCGGCCCGCTGGGCAACATCGGTTTCCCGGGTGGAACGCACGAAGCAGCCAGCCATCTTCGAAAGATGCTGATCACCACCTCGCGGACACTCTCGAAGGAGGAGATCGACTCGCTGATCGAGACCCTCGCGGCGAAGTAGTCGTCTATGCGTCCACGACCATTCGCAGGAGGCCGAGGTTGCTGCAGTCGTCGATTAAGTCGCTTCGCGCCGGATCTGTCCCGGATCGACCTCCGCGCCGTGTCCGGACTTGAGTCAATCTGGGACACCGCCGCAGAACGGCCGAAGCGATCCCTTACGGGGCGGAAGAATCGATCAAGTTCCCCTCTCCTGCCGTCGATCTATTGGTGCGGCACCCCGCCCGGTTAGAAGACCTGGCGGGTCGGGAAAACCGTGAGGCGCCACGTGACCATCGGCAAGAAATGCCGCTGGCGGGGCCGATCTGTTTTCTGTGAGACAACCTGACGGACTTTACCGTCAGATCGGGTCTCCGTGCTGGGAGGGAACCCCATGCGGTCCACTTTGCGACTGTTTCGTGGAGACGAGGAGGCGATGGTGCTCACCGCCGCCCCGAAGAAGACCATCTCGTTTGGTCATCTGACGCGACTGCTTTCGGATGCGATCCACTCGGATCGCCGCTGGCTTGTCGATTTCGAGCATGACGAGATCGAGCTGACGCAGGATCTCTATGAGATCCTGACGGCGTATCAGCGCGTCCGCCCGGGTGCATAACCGCGCCGGCGGCACGTCGAGCGGCTGACTACGGCGAACCCGTTGTCGAGGTCGATGGAACGATTGCATCGTTCCGTTGCTGACCGGCGCTGGCATTCTGTCTGCCGTTCCTCGGCGCTCGTTTCCCGGATCGGGTTCTTTGTGACGGGTCCGGTGAGGCTGGTTGTCCCGCAGCGTCCCGGCTTTCCGCGCAGGGACTCTCGCTCATCGAATCACGGACGACTTCCGGCGCACGGACCGCGCCTTCTTATTGCTGCGGCGTCGTCCGCGGTCCGGTCCACGGAGGGACCGCCGCGCGGCCGCTTGCTGCTCGGGGGACGATCTCACGTCACCCCCGCTTCTCTTCGCCGCAGCCTTCTCTCGGCGGCATATCACTCGTCGTGATACACTCAACTCAGTGAGGTGCTGGTCATGCGACACTCATGATCAGGATCGGCATCGGCGCGGCTCGAGGGAGGAGGACATGGCGACCAGCGTTCTCATTCAAGACGAAATCGAGATTCCGTTGGGGATCGACTCTCTCGCGGCGTTTCGTCGCTGGGCCGCCTCGGCCATCTTTCCTTCGATGGGGCGGATCGATTTCGTAGACGGACGCATCGAGGTCGACATGTCGCCGGATAACATCTTCGATCACTCCGCTCCGAAGACCGAGATCGGCGCAGTCATTCGGAATCGCATCAAGGCGAATCGACTCGGGCATGTCTTCATCGACAAGACTCGGGTCTCCTGCCCGGAAGCGGGGCTGAGTGTCGAGCCCGACGTCGTTTTCGTCGCTCACGAGTCGATCGCGGACGGACGCGTTCAACTTGTGCCGGCGGCGTCGAAGCGCGGCAATGGCTTCATCGAGATCGAAGGTCCGCCGGACCTTGTCGTCGAAGTCGTCAGCCGGAGCTCGCTCTCCAAGGACACCGACCGGCTCATGGAGGCCTACTACGCCGCGGGTGTCCGCGAATACTGGCTTGTCGACGCGCGAGGCAAGGATTTGAGTTTCAAGATCCTCGCGAGAGGTGAAGGGGGCGGGGCAACGCAGGGATTCGCGCCAGTCGCGGTCGACGCCGCGGGATGGCAGAGTTCTGCGGTGCTCGGGGCAGCCTATCAGCTCGAGCGGGCCGCAGGTCCCGGCGGGTTCTGGGAGTACGAGCTTCGGGAATCCTCAGCTTCGTAGCCCCGTGCGGCGATCATTCAAAGCGTTTTCTCGAAGCAGATGAAGTCTCCCTTACGCATGGACGCAGTGCCGGTCCGGCGATAGCCCAGGGCGTCGTAAAGCCGGAGCGACGCCGGATTGGCCGTGAAGGCGTCGAGCCGGATCGAGTGGCTCCCGTTCTCGCGGGCCTGCCACTCGGCGTGAGACATGAGCCGCCTCGCCAGGCCCTGCCCCTGGCGGGAAGGATGGACCATCACGCGATGGATCGCCGCGGCGCCGGCGTCAGGCCGGGACCAGTCCATTCCCTGCCAGAGAGGGTCGATGTTTGCGTCGAGCGTGATCGTGCCGACGAGGACTCCGTCCGCCCGCAGGAGCGACACCGTCCCCGCGGAGAGATCGCGAGCCAGGAGTTCGCGACCCGGGTAGATCTCGTCCCACTGGTCGATCCCCTGATCCCGCAGCGCGGCGACGCAGTCCCTCGTCAGGGCGAGCAGTGCTTCCAGGTCGGTTCCCTTTGCGATCGTGATCTCCATCGCTCCTGCTCCGCGGTCATCCATCAGCTCGTGCGGGCGCCCCGTCACCTGTCCCTCCCTATCGACAGCCGTGAGGACGCAGATGTTCGGCCGCTACGGCTCGCCGAAGCAGAAGAGCGACTCCTGACGTCCGCCGGCGTCGTGCGCCACTCGGAGGAAGATCTGTCCCCCGGAGACGGCCGGGCTCGCAAACGACGAGTCGCCGATCCGGTTCTCGGCGATCAGCTCGAACTTCTCGGGGTTCGGCTTGAAGACATAGAGAACCCCTCGCTCGTTCGCCCAATAAATGTTTCCTCCGGCCAGGACGGGGGAGGCGCTGACCGGGCCCGCGAGCCGCCGCTTCCACATTTCGCGTCCGTCCGTTCCCCGCCAGCAGAACAGAACTCCGTTATCGGTCAGGGCGTAGAGGTGGCCATCGACCGCGATCATCGACTGCTCATAGCACTTCTGGCCGTTCTTCCACAGGACTTCGCCCGATCCGTCCCCTCTGATCGCCACCGTCTCGGACTGCGGAAATCCGCCGCTCGCGAAAACGATTTCGCCGTCCCAGACGATCGTCCCACAGGTCGCGGCGGCCGTGCCCGGAGCCTTCCAGAGCAGTTTTCCGTTCGTCGGGTCGTACGAGGAGACGAGGTTGTCCCCGCTGATCAGGATCTGATCTCGTCCGGCGACATCAGCGACGACCGGGCTCGAGTACGAGACGTTTTCGGGTCGCCGGATCCGCCAGCCCGGCGTGCCGTCGGTCCGCTTGAGGGCGGCGATGAAGCTGTCGCCGTCGTACTCCCCCGAAATGATGACGTGCTCACGGTAAAGGAGAGGCGAGGGGGCGTATCCGTACTCGTACTTGCGGGGATTGAAGTCGCCGACCGTTCTCTTCCAGATCGTCTTCCCCTGGAAGTCGAGGGCGATCGCTTCGATCGACTTGTGATGGAAGAAGGAGACGAACAGCTTCTCGCCGTCGCACGCGACCGTCGGAGTCGCTGCGGTGTTGTTGGCGTGGTTCCGCTCGGGGAAGCCACCCTGGTTGAGCTGGACCATCCAGAGTTGCCGGCCGGTCTTGCGGTCGAGTGCCAGGGCGTGCTGGGTCTGCTCGGCATCGTGGGCGGTGGTCAGGAAGATCCGCTCGCCGACGATGACGGGCGAGGAGTGTCCGCGCCCGGGAATGGGCGATTTCCAGGTCGCGTCCGCCCCGGCAAGGATTGCGGAGGGGGACGCTCCGGAGGGGGCGTGGCCGTCTCGGGAGGGACCGCGCCACCAGGGCCAGTCGGTCGCCGCCGAGAGCTTGGGGAAGTCGAGGATCCCGCGGTCGGCCGCGGTCGCTCGCCCGGGCTCCGCCCCGCCAGCCATCAGGCCGAGCAGCAGCAGAACCATCACGGAGGAGCATCTGGCCACGGAGGATTGACGGAAGAGGAGCAGGCGGATGGAACCAGGCATGTCGGATCGCGAGGATCGAGCGGCGGGGAGGCAAACGGGAGCCCGATGGTACGGCGGGAACTCGGGATTTTCCCGTGATGCCGGCGGCGAAGCCCGGGGAGTTCACGACAGAAGTGAGAATGATTCGGCGCTAACGACCTCGGTCGGATCGCGGCCAGTTCCGCAGGCTGGGGGGACGTTCTTCGCCGAATTTCTTCTCGATCTTTTCGAATTTCTCGACTTTCGCCCGAATCCGTCCGAACCTTTCCACTAGAATTCGTGTGCAGGCAGCGAGCGTTCTGATACGCTCCTGCCAGATCCTTCTCAGGGCGTGCCCGACCTTCGGCCTGCTTCCGAAACTGGCTCGCCATTGCCCCGGCTTCAACGACTGTTCGTGAGTGATCGCACGGTTCCTGGCATCGCTATGTCATCGTCCCGCGACATCTCCATCGTGTTGAAGTCGAGTGGTCTGTTGTCCGCACGGGCGTGACGATGGTTTTTCCGAGAGCGGATGTCATTGAATCGTGAATGATCGTATCTGGAGAACGGACTTGCAGGCCGTTCGAACCACGGCCAGCACCCATCGTTGAATTGCAGATCCCCCGCCGCTCACTTTCTGGAGCGTTTTCCACGAGGCCCGGCGCCAACGGACGCCAGGGTGGGACGGGAAGTGTTTCCTCGGCAGGGTGACTGTGGCACCGCGGTCGGCATGCCTTATGCATTGCCGGCTCAGAAGTGTGCGGAGTGGTCGAGTTTGGGGCCAGTGAAGGTAGGAACTAGAGAGACATGACAAGCATTTTTATAGGGAATCTTCCCTTTCAGGCGACCGAGTCGGAAGTCCGCTCGGCTTTTGAACAATATGGACGAGTGTCGTCCGTCCACATGCTGACCGACCGCGCGACGGGCCGTTCCAAGGGATGCGCGTTCGTCGGAATGTCGCGACTCGACGATGCCGATGAGGCGATCCGTCGGCTCAATGGCGCGAACATCGGAGGCCGCCGGGTGACCGTGAACGAGGCCCACTCGAATGGCCACGAGCGCCGCCCCACGGTCGGCAGCTCGGCCGCCTCGGTCCCGCCGAGTGCGGGGCCGACGATTCCCTGGGATCGATTTTGAGCTACAAAAAGTGGCGCCGGTCTGGCTATCATCCTGAGCACTCGGTTCAGGCAGCGTTCTGCTCGGGCCAGGAGAGAGAGAGAAGCAATTCGGTAACCCTCGTTCGAGGGGAGCCGGTTCGACGTCGATCATGTGATGACGTCTCAGTGTGTGTTTCGTCCAGCGCCCGTTCCTTCGGAATCCGGTTACGCACGACGACAACGAAAGGAATGGCCCGCATGGGCACGAAACTGTACGTTGGAAATTTGGCTTACGGCACGACGAGCTCGGGTCTGCAGCAGCTCTTCTCCGCCCACGGAGAAGTGCGAAGCGCCGAAGTGATCATGGACCGCGAAACGGGCCGGTCGAAGGGTTTTGGATTCGTCGAAATGGCGACTGATCAGGCGGCTCAGGCTGCTGCTCAGGCCCTCAATGGCCAGGACTTCGAAGGTCGTTCGCTCACCGTCAACGAAGCTCGTCCGCGTGAAGATCGCGGCGGCGGCGGCGGTCGCGGCGGCTACGGCGGCGGCGGCGGCGGTGGCC
>JAEYWB010000806.1 GCA_023429275.1 Planctomycetota bacterium | reverse complement strand
TCCATGGACGTCGCCGAAGACGGCGACGAGGCCGTTGATCGAACTGGACAGCTCCATCAGGCAACCGCCGGCTCAGCGCTCTTCACGTTCGGCGGCGGATAGTTGAACCGGTCGTACATCGGCTTGAGCCGATGGTAGATCCGCTCGTGCTTCTCGCGATCCTCGCCGAAGCGGTTCTTCTTGTACTCCCGCACTTCCTTCATCTTCGGCTCGAGCGTCCTCCGGAGCTGGTCAAAGCCTCCAAGGTCGAGAGCGGAATACATCTGCTCGAGCTCCGCGAGCGGATTGGCGTCGAGCGACTCGTACCGCATCTCGTAGAGCCGGCCGGCGGGGATCAGGGCCTTGTCTCGCTCGTAGGTGTGGAAGCAGTCCTCGTAGACGTCGAGGACCTCCTCTTCGATATTCGGTTGCTCGCGATAGCCGAGCGAGTTCTCGTCGTTCATCGTCCGCCGGAGGTGGACCGACGAGTTGAAGACGGCGTACGGGTCGCGGTGGATGTAAACGTAGCGAGCGTCAGGAAAGAGCTCGTGAAGCATCGGGATGCGGAACGTGTGCCCCGGCGACTTGAGGCACAACGGACGCGAGTCGGCCACCGTCAGCTTCTTGAAGTAGGTCCGCATCGCCTCGACAAACGCGCGGCGTTCCGACTCCGTCATATTGGCCGGATTGAAGAACCGGCCGTAGGTCTCAAGACGGTCGGGCCGCAGCGCCATGACGTACGGCGACGTCATCGTCATAAGGCACAGCGCCATCTCATCTTCCTGCGGACAGTCCCAGCCGGCCTCGATGTTGTCCATCGGGCGCGATTTCGGGAGGAGCCAGCGGGTGAGCGGCTTCAGCCAGGACTCCGTCGACAGGAACGTGAACGGATAAATGCAGCGGTATGTGTTCGGGTACGAGTACCGCTGGTCATTGACCAGCAGGTTGTGGAGCAGGGTCGTGCCGCTTCGCCAATGGCCGAGGATGATGAGCGGAGCGGGGTCGAGCTCCGTCTGGGCGATCCGGCGGCCGTAACGGAGACTCTCGTACCCGGCAGCGACGGTATTGGCGGCAATCAGCCCTGGCAGCATCGCAATGCGATACCAGCGGTTCCAGGAGAGGGCGGGCCTCATCCGGAGCATCTGGCCGGCCCCCTTCAATGTGAGACCGCACCAGAGTGTGAACGGGCCTTGAGAAGAGTGCTTCACGTAGCGGCCGGACTTGAACGGGGACGTGGAGGACGTGGGCGACGCCGCGGCCGTCGAGGGAATAGGGGGGTCAGTTGCCGTCACGACGGTCGGTGGTGTCATAGACGCCGCCTGCGGAGACATCGAAATCCTATCCCCTTACCCGTTCGTGATCGACCCAGGCCATGTCGAACTTGACGAGAACAGGACATCCGGCCTGTGGAGCCTGGGTTTGCGTCGTCAGAGGCCGGTCTTGTTATCCTGCCGGGAGACTTTCGCGAATCCTTGCACCCGGCAAAGATTAGCGCGTTTCACCCGCGGAAACGCAACTGACGTTTCTCCGAATCCTCAAAGTTTACCCACTTCCCCAAGATACCCCGATGGTCAGAATTGGGATTGCCGTCGTCCAGCAACGGGGGACGGTCCTCGTCGGCGTTCGCGGACCGGACGGGCCGCTCCCCGGGAAGGCGGAGTTTCCGGGCGGACAGTGCCATCCGGACGAGCCCGCGGCGGACTGCGCCGTTCGAGAGTGCCTCGAGGAGACGGGGCTCGCCGTGACCCCCCTGGGACTGCTTCACGAAACGGAGTTTCAGTACCCCCACGGCGCCGTCCACCTCTCGTTTTTCGACTGCCGGCCGACCGCCCATCCGGTGCCGGAGCCGCAGGGGAATTTCCGCTGGCACCCACGTTCCGACCTGGGTTCCCTGCCGTTCCCCGACGGGAACCGCGAGGTTGTTCGGCAGCTGGTCTCGCGCCCGGTGGAGACCGCCCCCTCGGAGTCAGCGCTCGATCATTTCACCCCGACAGCCTGACGCCCACAGCCCACCGCCTGCTCAATGCCCGAACTGCCTGAAGTCGAAACAATGGTCCGCGGCATTCGCCCGGCGGTGGAAGGGGCGCGGCTCGTTCGTGTCGCTGCCTGTCGGTCACCATGCCGTCCGCTCCAGATCCGTCCGACGATCCGGCAGATGAACCGGCTGACGCGAGACCGGGTGGTGGTCCGGGCGACCCGCCGCGCGAAGCGCATCGTGCTCGAACTCGACAGCGGCTGGGGGTTCGCGATCGAACCCCGCATGACCGGGCTGATCCTTCTCGCCGACCCTCCCAACCAGAAGCACCTCCGATTCGAGTGGACGCTCAGCTCGCAGGAGGGTGAAAGGCCCCTCTGGTTCTGGGACCAGCGGGGACTCGGAACGATCACGCTCCATCCGCCGGAGGAACTGCGGTTGCTGCTGGAGCCGGGGCGGCTCGGAAAAGATGCCCTCGAGATGACTCCGGACGACTGGGAGGTAGTCTGCCGCTCGACGTCGCGGCCGATCAAGGTGCTGCTCCTCGATCAGAAACGGGTGGCGGGGATCGGGAATCTCTACGCCAGCGAGATCCTGCATCTTGCCCGGATCTCACCACTCTCTCCCGCCGATCGGCTCACCCGGCCCCAGATCGGGATGATGTCGGCCGCCGTCCTGTCGGTCCTGAGCGACGCCATTCTCTCGGAAGGCTCGACGCTTGGGGACGGCACGTACCGGAATGCCCTGAACCAGAACGGGAGCTATCAGAACTCGCATCGGGTCTACGACCGCGAGAATGAGCCGTGCAGCAGCTGCGGCCACGGGATCGTCGAACGGATCGTCCAGGCCCAGCGGTCGACGTTCTTCTGCCCGCGTTGCCAGCGAGGGTGAGGTGAGAGATTAGAGGTTATAGGTTAGAGAGAACACAGAAACGAAGCGTCCGTTCTCTCTCTAACCTCTAACCTTGCTCCATCAGTGATGATGATGGTGCCGGCTGTGGTGGCGATAGGACGCCGTCGGGAGCGCGATCGAGTACAGGACGGTCAGTCCTCCCATCCCGACGAGCGTGTACGGGAGCCATTCTGCCGGATCGATGATGAGCGCTCCGTTGCTCCCGGAGCTGCAGATCAGACTGACCCAGTGCGGGGGCTTGTCTTCGCTCTGGACCTTCAGCGAGATCGTGTCGACGTAGAACAGCCCCGCACCAATCAGGGTGCCGACAAGTCCGAACGCGAACAGAAGTGCGCGGATCATGGTTGGGAGAGTCGCCGGGGCGTTCGCCTCGGCGGGGTGACCCGAGGCCTGCATCCTGCGCGCAATGTTCCTGTTCTGGAGATCGGCCTTCTCTCCGGTCCACCTTGAGACAAATCGGCAGATTCTGCCGGGAATCGCGATGTCGAGTGAATACGATTGCCGCCGCCGAACGACCCGCGACGCGAACCGGTGGCACGTGTTGCGAACTCGACTCGAATGCGGTTGGATGCGGGGAGGCCGCATGCGGCCTCCGATCGTCCTGAAATCATTGGTCGACTCATGTCCGCTGCGGAACCGACGATCGTCTACTTCGATGGGGTGTGCGGCTTCTGCAACCGCACCGTCGACTTCCTCCTGAAGCACGATCCCGAGGGGAAGCTGCGTTTCGCTCCTCTCCAGGGAGAAACCGCCCGGGATCGCCTCCCCGAGTCCGACTGGGCCAGCCTCGACACGCTCGTCGTTTCGCAGGGGACGACGACATACCGCCGATCGGCCGCCGTCGTCAGGGCCCTGTGGCAGCTCCCGTTCCTCTGGCGGATGGCCGGGTGGCTCCTGTGGATCGTCCCGCTGCCGCTCCGGGATCTCGGCTACCGCCTCTTCGCCCGTCTCCGGTACCGCCTTTTCGGGAAGCTGGAAAGCTGCCGTCTCCCTCAGCCCGGCGAGGCAGAACGGTTTCTGCCGTAAAGTTTTGTGAACAGGGCGTTCGGTCCGCGACGCGATCCCGGCCGGGGGCTCGCGGACCAGCTGCAGCGGACGTCACGTCATCCCGCTGCGTCACATCGCTTCAGGACCCCGTCGATTCGCTGAAACATTCTGGCGGTTGCTGCAAATCGCCGCGTGTTTCGAGTCCGGCACTCTTCCTGCTTCGGGAAACCCCATCAATGGGCGTTTCGGTTGACAACCGTCAACAGTCGTGAATTGGCGACGTGGCTGTTGTGTTTGGGGGCGCACCGTTGGAATAATCCTAAGTCATGGCGGCAGTGCGGGTTCAGGGAAGGGCAAACTGTCGCAAAGGCTGACGGGGTCGTCGACGAGTCGGATCGGGGCATAGCCCAAGGATCGATATGAGTCTGTTCAAGCGGGTTGCAGCCGCGTGGGGGCGCGTTGTCTCCGGGCCACAGTTCGGCCGGTCTGATGATGATTTTGTGCAACTCGAACTCGAGCTGCTCGAAGATCGGCGCCTCCTTTCCGCCGGCCTCACGGCTGTCCTGACTGGAGGGGTTCTGCAGATCACCGGGGGCGATGAGTCGACCGAACAGGTCTCGATCGACGTCTCCGGGGACGAGCTTCGGATCTTCGATCACGGAATCGAAGTGAGCATCGGGGGCGAGGGAGGAGACCGCCATGCGCTCGACCTCAGCGAGCTGACCGATATCGACATCGACCTCGGCGTGGGAGAGGACAGCCTCGCGGTCGAACTGGCTTCCGGCCTCTCGCTCCAGGTTTCCGGCGGCGATGACCACGTCACTCTTCAGGCCGCCGCCTCCGGTACGACCGGGTCGCTGACGATCAATGCCGCGTCGATCGAGATCGAGGCCGGCAACTACGCCTCGCTGCACGTTGACCTCACCGGCGAAGTCCAGACATCCGGAGATGTCGACTGGACCGCCTCCAGCTTCTCTGGTCACGGACCGCTGGAACTTGGCGGCTCTCTCTCGCTCCATGACGATGGCACCCAGGGCTCGCTTTCCTGGGAAGGAGGGATCGACGACGGCGGCCTCGGCGCGTCTCTCGAAGCGGACGGCTGGAACGACATCACCCTCGATGGTGTCAGCGTGACCGGGGGGCTGGAGCTCGCTGCCTCATCGGTCACGCTCGGTGGTCACTACCTCGCCTCCTCGGTGACGATCGCGGCAGACGACCTCGACGTCGATCCCGGCGCGACGATCGAAGCGGATTCGGTCGAGCTGCATCCGTACTCGGCCAGCAGCACGCTCCATCTCGGTGCGGATGACGACAGCGACGGCCTCGGCCTGACCGCCTCGACTCTCGATCAGTTCACCGCCGCCCAGTTCACTCTCGGCGGGACGAATACCGACCAGATCCTCGTCAGCGATGCGATCGCTCACTCATCGGATGCCGCGTTCCGTCTCGAGGCGACCCACGAAATCCTCTTCGAGAATGGAAGCTCCTGGGGGACGTTCGACGGCGATCTCACGTTGACCGTTCACGACACGTCTCCTGATCCGGACCAGTTCTCCGGCATCCGGCTCGATGGCGCGGCCCTCGAGTCGCAGGGGGCGGGGAAGATCACTCTCGATTTTGAAGCCGGCGGGCTCTCCGAGGGCAATCATGTCGGCATTCACCTGCTGAACGGTGCGGTGATCTCGTCCGACGGGACCGGGGCGATCGACCTCCGGGCCGTCTGGACCGGGGCTCCCGACGCGGTCGGCATTCTCGTCGAAGGAAGCGGGACGCAGATCACGTCAGTACAGGGAGACATTTCGCTCGCCGGGCAGGGGGGAGGGGGCCCGGAAGCGTACGGTGTCATCCTTCGCGGCGGAGCCGAGGTTCGTCTCGACGATAACGGCGCAGGAGTCGGCGGTGGAATCGCCTCGGCTTCTGCCGGCCGCGTCTCGCTCCTTGGCCTCGGAGTCGCCGAAGGAAACTCCGCCGATGTCCAGATCGACAGCTCGAGTGTCATCGTCACCGGTGTGACAGGCGCCACGCCGCCTGCGATCCATGTCGACGGGGGGACTCTCCGGCTGGTGAATGCCACGCTCGACGCCGGCGACGGGTCGATCGTCATCGAAGCGGATTCGGTCGTGAGCGATGGCCCCCTGGAGGTCAACGGCGGCCTGCTGACAGTCAATTCCGCCTACGACGGCGACATTGTGGTCGGCGCGGGCGGGACGCTCGGCGGGAACGGGACGATCACGGGATCGGTGACAGTCGACGCCGGAGGGACGCTCGCCCCCGGCAACTCTCCCGACACGATCTTCACCAGCGATCTCACCCTGATCTCCGGAGCGAACTTCGACGTCGAAGTGATCGGCGCTCAGACGGGCGAATACGACAAGGTCGTCGTGACGGGGACGGTCGACGTCACCGGCGCGATCCTGAACCTGGACGACCAGTGGGCCGGAAGCGCCGTGGCGGGGGATGTGCTTGTCCTGATCGACAACGGTGGCGGCGACGCGGTCATCGGGACATTCTCAGGACTCGCCGACGGTGCGACGGTCCTCTTCAACGGCGAGACCTGGCGGATCTACTACAACGGTGGCGACGGCAACGATGTCGTGCTCGTCTACGTCCCCCCTGAGGTCATGGACGTCTACGTCGACCTCACCTATGCGGGGTTCACCAACGGCCAGATCGTCGATCGCGACACGTCGACGGTCGCCTTCGAGCAGGGGGTGGTGGGTGTCGACGTCTTCGCGACCATCACAGCCGGGGTCGCCGCCGTGGCGTCCGGCGGGACCGTCCACGTCGCGTCGGGGACCTACACCTATACCGGCTCGCTGGAGCTGACGCAGGCCGTCACGATCGACGGCGCCGGGATGAACGAAACCGCCCTCCGGCGGATCGGCGCGCCGACCTCAAACTTCGACGTCGCTCTGCAGATCGCGGCGGATAACGTCACGATCAGCGACGTCCGGCTCGGATGGACCGACTCGACAACGAACGACTACATGGGCTACGTCGTCGTGGTCGAATCACTTAACCAGGGTATGAACCTGGTCATCGACAACGCGACCATCACCCGCGTGATGTTCGGCGAAGGGTATCGCAGCGCGATCGTCATGGAGGGGACCGACGGGCTCGAGGTCTCCGA
>JAEYWB010000654.1 GCA_023429275.1 Planctomycetota bacterium | reverse complement strand
AGGTGCAGCGGGCCGACCTGTTGAGGGTTCTCAGAAGTCTCTGACCCTCGGTCCTATCGCCCGGACCTCGCGAGCGTGATCAGCATCACGTCGGGGAGCGACGACGCTCCCGCCTGGCGGAGCATGTTGACCAATTGGGCCACCGTGTACTGCGCGTGCGTGCAGACGTGCAGCAGGATGTCGAGCCGGGTCGTGCCAAACCGGATTCCGTGTCCGGAGCTCGTGCTGACCCGGTAGATCTTCTCCAGCAGAGAGTCCGGCGTCATCGCCTCGAGCGTCTGCTGCCATTCGGCGTCGAGTCCCCGCCAGCGGGCCGCGAGTTCGTCGAGCGTCACGATCGCTCTTTCCCCCTCCTGGTTCCCGGGGAGCCGGCCCGGACGGTCCCCCGGGAAGAGAGCCGTCTCATCCCCGCCGAGGGTCTTGAGCCAGACGTACTCCGCCGCCTGGAGGTGCAGCAGCGTTTTCCAGATCGATCCCTGCCCGATCGCAAACGACTGCCGCAGCTGCGTCTCGGTGAGAGACGCGGCGGCCTCGAGAAGCCGGTGAGTGACCCACATCCGGTGCTGATGAAGCCGAAGAATCGGCGTCATCGCCGACGGAAGGGGGAGGGGAGAGGGAGCGTCCACGGGTTGTTCGTCGGGAGGGAGGAAGTGACGCCCCGCCAGAGAGCGACGACACGGGGCGTCCGATTCTCAACAGACGGCGCTCGCACCGACAAGGTTCGAGCGAATCCGCCGCTGTTCCCGACGTGGGCAACGGCGGCTCCTCTTGTTCAGAATCCGTTGACATGAGACACTTTGCGCCGCGGTCGCAGTGGCAGGATGCCCGGCCGGCTTTCCGTCAAGGACGACAACGATTCCGTGGACGCCCCTTCCCCCGAGCTGCTTCAGCGGCTGAACGACCTGGGCCTCGCCTCCGACCGGGAGATCCGGAGTTGTCGGCGGTATCTCGGTCAGCTCGCGCGGGACCTTCCCCTCTTCGACTCCGTCTGGCTCGACGCTCTCGTCCAGGCCAGGGTCCTGACCCCGTTCCAGGCCCGTGCCCTCGAACGTGCGGAGGGGCCGTCCATCCGCGCCGGGCGCTGGCTGCTGGTTGACCGCATCGACTCGGATGGTTTCCCCGAACTCTTTCGAGCCCGCGCCGCAGGCGAGCCGGGTCTGAAGATGCTGTCGCGGTTTCGGCTCTCCGCTGCCGAGGGTGCGCGGCGCCTCCCGCGGCTGACCGAAGCGATCGAGCGGATGAAGTCCATTCGAAGCGAAGGACTGCGCTCTCCGCTCGAATGCGGACAGGACGAAACAGGTCTGTACGTTGTGTCGGAGCAGTGCCCCGGCTCGACGCTTCATGACATCCTCGTTCGCCGCGGCCGGTTGGAAGGGATGCTCGTCGTCGAAATCGGCAGGCGTCTCCTCTCGGCCCTTGCCGGCCTTCACAGCGTCGGAGAGATCCACGGCGATCTCCGGCTCCGAAACGTCTTGCTCGATCACGGGAAGCGCGGCTGGGGGAGAGGAGAGCTGGTCGCCGTCGCGAACCCGGCGCTGGCGGCGGTTGTCCGGCCGCAGGTCTCGATTCACGATGAATGGCCCCTCGACAGCCTCGATGTCGTCGCTCCGGAGACGATCGGTCCGCAAGGGACTCGGACACCTCAAGGCGACCTCTACTCCCTCGGCTGCCTCCTCTGGCAACTTCTGGCGGGACGTCCTCCCCATCCGACCGCTGATCCCATTGCCAAGCTGATCGCGCATCAGAAGCGAACGATCGCCGATATCCGCACCTGGGCTCCGGAGACCCCCGCGGCGCTCGCCGAGCTGATCGGAGGCCTCGTCGAGCGCGATCCCGCTCGCCGGCCGGAGGGAGCGGACGCAGCCCTGGACCGCCTCACGAAGAGCCTCCGACGAAAGCCATTCCCCCGACAGACGACCTGGCCCGCGTCAAACGCGCGAAGAACGCCGCCGGCACGCGGAACGTCCGCCATTCGCTCGGCGGGGCTGGCGGTCTGCTGCGTGATCGGGCTGGGGACGGTCATTGGAGTCATCCGGAACTCGAGCCGCAGTCCGGAGACCCTCAGCCTTCCTTCGCCTCACACGGTTGTCTCTCCAGCGGCGACCACGGCGAATGAAGCCCCGGCGTGGCCGAAGCCGCGCGACGGTCAGATCGTGCTCGAACACGCCGGCCCCTGGAAGGGGGCGAAGATCTCAGCCGTTGGACCGCTCGTGATCCGTGGGGCTGCCGGCATCCGTCCGGTCATCGAGATCGACAACGCGCCCCTGGAAGTGTGGGGCGAGCGGGTCCTGATCTCGGGTGTCGACTTCCGCCGGAAGCCTCCGGTCAGTCCTGTTCCCGGCGATCAGGCGACGGACTCACTGCTGGCGGTCGGTGCCCAGCTCGTGCAGATTCAGGACTGCCGATTCGAGAATTCGGGGGAGAGCGGGCGCCAGCACGATCCGGTGACCGCGATTCGGTGGTCGCTCATCGACAGTTCCCCGACAGCCGAGGCTCGCGTACTGGTCAAGGACAGCGCCTTTCTCGGGACTCTTCGGGGTATCGAGATCCCGGCCGCGCATGGCAATGCGGCGATCGGCAATGTTCTGAAATCGGGGAACGGAGAGCTCCTCACCATCGCCACCGGCCGCTCCGCCTCACCCGCCCCTCGAACGATCCATCTTCGCGGAACGACGCTCCGCGGGGAGTGCCCGCTGCTGCGAACTGCCGCCGGCTCATCCACACGGTGGAAGGTCACCGCCGACCGCTCCGTCTTCGGAATCCGGGACGCGGCTCTCTTTGAGTACGAAGCCGAACATCCTCCACAGGGCTGGAAGTCAGATCGCTCCATCGCGTTCGAGGGGCGATCGACAGTGGTCGCGATCGGAACGCCCGTTGTCGCGGGGCGCGATCCCGAGGGATCGCCCGTTCCCTGGCCGAGCGATCGGCTTCAGATCGACGGCGTCATTTTTGACGACCTGCAGTTCGCCGGCGGCTCGGACGATCCCTGGGATGCCCAGCGACTGACCGGCCTCACGGTCCCGCTGCCCGACGAAACTCTCCCTGGGATCGGCGATTCGCCGTTCTGAGTCGGCGACCGTGGAATCCGGAAAGGCAGACAAGCTCGGGGGGCCGGGGCTGGCGTCTATTTCGCAGGGAGCTGATCTTTCCCTTGCGAGAGCCATTCCAGGTTAAAGCGGGCGAGCGCCAGCGAACCGGTCTTGTACGGGTTCTTGTTGTCGAGGCTGCCACGCTCGTAGAGGATCAGGATCTCGCCGGTCGGCAGGACGGCCATGTCCGAGTAACCGCTGAATCCCTCCTCGACCATCCGGGAGACAGGCCAGGTCTCCCCCTCGTCGTAACTCAGCCGCACGGTGACCTTCTTCCGCACGTCAACGGTCGCGGGGTTGGCGAACAGCAGCCGGGTCCTGTCAGACTCCCGCCCGGTCAGCCGGACGAGGCTGGCCATGCAGACGGGCTCGAGCAGCTCGTCGTCGAATCGCGGCGTCGTCCACTTCGTCGCTCCGTCGGGACTGGTCGTCACGAGCCGGCGATGATCTTTCGATTCACTTCGGGTGTTCAGCATGACGCGGCCATCCGCCAGTTCGGCAATGACGGTCTCGTTCGGATTGACCCATTCGGCGGTGTTGGGGACGGCGATCTCGCCACGTTTCCACGAGGCGCCGCCGTCGTCGCTGTAGATTGTCGACGTGACGGAAGGACGGTGGGCATGCCCCCCTGTTCCGAGCGACAGCCAGACCGGAACGACCAGACGTCCTGTGGAAAGCTGAATCGCGTGCGAGGGCCCGGTCGCCAGGACTTTCCAATCGTACTCCGGCCGGAAAGCGTCGAATGCGGCGGTGATCTCGACAGGCCTGGAGAAGGTCTGCCCGTCGTCCTCGCTGCGAGCATGGAAGCACCGCATATACTCGAGGCAGAAGAGGAGGTGGACCGCGCCGCTCCTTCGATCGACGATCATCACGGGGTTGTTGTAGGTCACTTCTCCGGTCGTCGCGAGTTTCTGGGCAACCGCGACCGGGTTCTTCGTCCTGGGCCCCGGGACATCGGCGATGCTGACCGGTGAGGACCAGGTCGTTCCGCCGTCCGTGCTGCGCCGCAGCTGGATATCGATCGTCCCCCAGTCCCCCTTGTCGCTTCGCCGCGCCTCGCAGTAGGCCAGGACCGTCCCCTGCTTCGTCACGACGAGGCCGGGAATGCGGTACAGCTTGTAACCCGCCTCGCCAGCGGTGAAGAGATCCGCCTGCCGAAAGCTCGGCTCCCCGGCCGGCAGGGGCGATGATGTGATGGAAGCGACGAAGAAAAGTAGGATCCACAGCGGGCGCATGCCGAATCTCCGGAAGCAGGGAATTCGACTCGCTATGGAAACGCGACGCCCACACGATTGCAAGACGGTCCGCGCCCTGGCCCGTCGTGCCGCGAACGGACGATCACAATCGAGCCACCCCCTTTTGCATTGGAACTTCGCGTGAGCCCCAGGATGAACGACGCCTCGACCTCTTCAATTTCTCCGCCCCCGAGCAACAGGCCCGCTCTTCCTCGCCGCGAGTTCCTCAGGGCAGCGACCGGCACAGCCGCCGCGGCGAGCCTGCTCGGAGCAGCGGCTCCTCCGAGCCGGGCGGAGGGGCCCTCGGGCTCGAGCCGGCCCGAGCGCAGTCCGCTGATGTCGACCTCTCACGCCTCAATCGCGCGGGCTCGGGACGCCGCCCTTGCCATCCTGAAACCCGCCCAGGCCGAACTCGAACGGGGACTGGCACTGCACCAGGAAAGCGTGGTCTTCGACGCTTACGGCTTCGCTCCCCGAGCCGCGGTCGACGGGGACGCTCTGAAGACTCTCGACGGTGCCAAAGCCTCGGACGCCGAGATGCAGGACGCCCGTGAGGAAATGGGGATGATCCGCGCGGCGACGATTGCCGCGGAGCGAGAAGAGTTCGCCGAGGCGATGGCGTGCAGCGGCGTGACGGCGATTTTCCAGAATGCCGGCGAAGAGAGCCAGGACCCGCTCGTCCTGCTGAAGCGCCTCGCGCGGTTCACTTATCTCACCGACATGCTCAGGGGGACGCTCGTTCGCGCGACGCGTCCCGACGAGATCGTGGCCGCCAAGAAAGAGGGGCGGCACGTCCTGTACCTCACGGGAAACGGCATCCCGCTTCCGCAGCAGTGGGCGACCGCGGAGGAGGAACTCGGCGCGATCCGGCTGTTTTACCAGCTCGGCATCCGCATGATGCATATGACGTACAACCGCCGGAACATGCTCGGGGACGGGTGCGCCGAGCTGGCCAACGGCGGCCTGAGCGACCTCGGCCGGATGGCGGTGGCCGAGATGAACCGAGTCGGGGTGATCGTCGATGTCGCTC
>JAEYWB010000779.1 GCA_023429275.1 Planctomycetota bacterium | reverse complement strand
CGGCAAGCTCGACCCGGCTCTGGCAACGAAGAGTGAACTGCGGGGACAGGAGCTGTTCTTCGGCAAGGCGCAGTGTTCCGTCTGCCATCCCGCCCCGTACTACACCGACAACCTGATGCACAACCTGCGGGTCGAGCGGTTCTTCAAGGAGAAGATGATCAACGGCCGCAAGGCCTCGGCCGACGGCCCGATCAAGACGTTCCCGCTTCGAGGGATCAAGGACTCGCCGCCGTACCTGCACGACGATCGCCTGATGACGCTCGACGACACGGTCGAGTTCTTCAACCTCGTCCTGGGGACGAAGCTGACGGACGACGAGAAGAAGGATCTTGTCGCGTTCCTGAGGTGCCTGTAGCGGCCAGACTTTTTTGCCACAGAGAGCACAGAGGACTCAGAGGAAAACTCTGTGATCTCTGTGCCCTCTGTGGCTCATTTCGTCTGCACCGCACATCCCGGTCATTGCTCGCGGAAGAACCGCCGCCCCTTGAGTTCAAACCGCGGCAGTGAGCCGATGGCCGCCAGCTGGACTTCGGTCTGGAAGCCGAGCCGTTCCTTGAAGAACCGCTCGACCCGGCGCGGAAGATCGGTCGCCTCGTCGTCTGATCGCGGCTCCACCTCGAGGACGAGGTGGGGCATTGATCGCACGGTCCGGACAGTCGCGCGGTACTCGACCACGTCGGGGATCATCCGGATCACGGCGTCGATACTGGAGGGGAAGACGTTGTTCCCGCGGATCACGACCATGTCGTCGGTCCGGCCGAGGATCCCGCCCGGCAGCCGCAGCATCTCGGAACCGTTCGCCGCCGGCCCGACCGCCGCCCGGACGAGGTCACCCGTCCGATAGCGCAGGACCGGCTGCCCATGACGGCCGAGGTTCGTGATGACGAGCTCGCCCAGGTTGCCGGGGGGGACCGGCGCTTCCGTCTCGCGATCGACGATCTCCGCAAGGGACTCCGTCTCGAGTATCTGCAGGACGGAGGGCTCCTCTTCGAACTCGATTCCGAGCGAGCCGATGTCGGTCATTCCCCAGTGGTCGAAGACCCGGGCTCCCCACGCCGCTTCGATCCGGTCGCGGAGCGGGCCGAGGCACGCCCCGGGTTCGCCGGCGAACACGAATTTCCGGACGGCCGATCCCCGCAGGTCGATCCCGCGTGTCTCGGCGGTCTCCGTGAGCCGCAGGGCGTAGGTCGGCGTGCAGCAGACCACCGTCGCCCGGTTCTCGAGGA
Organism: Planctomycetota bacterium; assembly: GCA_023429275.1. GTDB lineage: Bacteria > Planctomycetota > Planctomycetia > Planctomycetales > Planctomycetaceae > Planctomyces_A. The sequence continues at coordinate 2,190 of JAEYWB010000779.1, read as the reverse complement.
TCACGTCGATCCGGGTCTCGGTCGACAGCCCTCCGAGCGGCAGGGCGCGATAGCCGCGCCTCACCGCGCCGTCAAATGCCGCCCAGAAGCCGATGAAGGGACCGAACGAGAAGGGGAACGCGACGACCTCCTCCGGGCCGAGGCCGACGGCGTCGTAGATCTGCCGCCAGCACCCCATCAGCCAGTCCCAGCTGGCGGCGGTGTCGAGCCACCGCATCGGACGGCCGGTCGTCCCCGACGTCTGGTGGAGCCGGACGTACTCCTTGAGCGGGAACGTCAGGTTCGTTCCGTAGGGGGGATGATCCGTCTGGTCCGCGACGAGCTCATGCTTGGTCGTCAGCGGAAGGCGTCGGAAGGTCTCGAAGTCGATCCGATCGTAGGGAGGAGCGAGCCCGGCCGCGGCGAGCTTCTTCGTCCAGAACGGATTGCGCTGCCAGACGGTCCGCAGCAGCTCCCGAAGCTTCTCGAGCTGGATCTTCTCAATCTGGGCGCGGCTCAGCGGGGAAGAAGCCGCGGTGGCGGGGTGGGGGGCGGGGGACTCCATCCCGCTATCGTGTACCGGTCACGGAGCTTCGACAAGCGACGAGGTTGCTTCAGCGATGTCGTAACCGCGTACGAAGGTCGGTTTCTGATCAGAGGAGGAATCAACCACGAAGACTCAAAGACACAAAGAAATCGAGGCTCGCCGGGGGCGGAACTTCGTTGACCGCTTCCTCCTTCGCGTCTTTGAGTCCTTGTGATTCATGCCCCGGACTCACCCGGGGTGCGCACGATTTCCCCGCGGCAGCATTCCCCAAGCACCCGCGGTCTCCTAACTTATGTCGCTGATGGATCGCTTCCTGTCTCGGACGAGCGGTTGATGTCCCCCTCGATCGCCCCCGTCACCTCCATGTCCTTTCCGTCGCTCGATCATCGGCTCTCGGAGCTCCGCGCCCTCGTCGAAGCGCGGCTGGCCGGTTACGCCCGGCTCGAAGCCGATTCTCCGCTCCGCCTCACCGAGGCGATGAACTACAGCCTCATGGCCGGGGGCAAGCGGATGCGCCCCGCCCTGGTCCTGATGGCGTGCGAAGCGTGCGGCGGCGAGGCGGAAGACGCTCTTCCGGCCGCATGTGCGATCGAGATGGTCCACACCTATTCGCTGATCCACGATGACCTTCCGGCGATGGACAACGACGATTTCCGTCGTGGCCGGCCGACGAATCACAAGAAGTATGGCGAAGCGACCGCCATCCTGGCGGGGGACGGCCTCCTGACGATGGCCTTCGAGATCATCGCCCGCGACATCCAGCCTCCGGCCCTCGCGGCGGCGTGCGTCGTCGACCTCGCGAGTGCGGCCGGCCCCCTCGGAATGGTCGGCGGACAGCAGGCCGATCTGGAGGGCGAGGGGAGATATGACGGCGAACCGGGGCCGCCATCGCGGCGGATCGCCTCGGTCGAGCAGCTCGAGTCGATTCATAAGCGCAAGACAGGCCGGCTGTTGTGTTCGGCACTGACTATCGGCGGCCGGATTGCCGGCGCCACCCCGAAAATCTTGCGCAGCCTGCAAATCTACGGGGAGTCCGTTGGTCTCGCCTTTCAGATTGCGGATGATCTCTTGGATGTCACCGGAGACCCCTCCAGAATGGGGAAAGCGGTCCGGAAAGACGCCGACGCCCAGAAGATGACTTACCCGTCCCTGCTCGGCGAGGCGGAAAGCCGCCGCCGCGCCGAAGGCCTGGTTCACCGCGCGTGCGACGCCGTGTCGGAGCTGGGGGCACGAAGCCGCCACCTCGTCGAACTGGCCCACTACATCATCGAGCGAGATCACTGATGGAGTTTGAGCTCCTCCCCCTGATCGGTTCACCGAAGGAACTGAAGTCCCTCTCTGACGCCCAGCTGGAACGTGTGGCGGCGGAGATTCGTGAAAAGCTGTGCGAGATCGTCTCGGACCGGCCGGCGCACTTCGCCAGCAACCTCGGTGTCGTCGAGCTCTGCCTGGCGCTCCACCTGACATTCGATTTCTCGAAGGACCGCCTGATCTGGGATACCGGCCACCAGATCTATCCGCACAAGCTCATCACCGGGCGGTTCCATGAGTTCGACACGATCCGCCACCGCGGCGGCCTCATGGGCTACCCGCATCCGGGCGAGAGCGAATACGACCTGTTCATGACCGGCCACGCCGGGGCGTCGGTCTCGACGGTGCTCGGC
>JAEYWB010000687.1 GCA_023429275.1 Planctomycetota bacterium | reverse complement strand
GCGATGTCCCGATGCGCGGTGTTGATCGTCTCCCTGCTGGCGATGGCGGCCCCTGCTCGAGCCCAAGTGGTGCAACAGCCGGTGGTCGATGCCTTTTCCGTCGACACAGTCGTCTCCGTTCCCGACCGCGGATCGATGTTCCTCGGAGGGGTTCGCAGCCACGCCCAAGGGCGGTCAGCGGCCGGTCCGCTTCGAAGCGGGACAGCATGGGGACAGGCTTCCTCCGCATCGTCGGCGACCACTCACGTCTGGATTCACGACTTCGAGGCGATGGACGCCGCGCTCCTGGCGGAAGGGAAAGGGACCTCTCCGGCTCCATTGACGCGTGCGGATCGGGCGAGGGCCCATCTGGCCCGCGGTTCGACAAGTTCCGGGATTGCGCCCGCCGTCAGTCCCATTGCGAACCCGACAGACGGGAGAGGGGGCCCGCGGCCAGCTCCGGTAAAGTCACCACTGCAGCCTTCAGTCGGCGGGCGAACGGGTCCGCGCCCGCTGACGGTTCAGCCGTTGCAATACAATCTCATCCGATAGGCTGTGACGTCCGATCGACGCAGAGGTCACTGAGTCGTTTCCCGTCCTGGCCCTTCTTCCTGATTCCGTCCGCGGCGAAGAATTCCTGTCTGATGAGAATTGCGCGTCTCCTTCTGCTCCTCCTGGTCTTCTCGCAGTCACCGATTCTTTCCGGGACCGGCTGGGCGGACGATCCCGCGAAAGCCGCTGCGTCGCAGGAGGGGCTGGTCGATCGCGAACGCTGGACCGCACGACTCGAGACGCTCTCCCGTCAGATCGACGCAGACCCGAAGAACCTTCGCCTCCATTCGGAACGGGGGGACCTTCACTTCTTCCTCGGTGACTTTCCGAAGGCGGTTCGCGACTACGACCGGATGGTCGAGATCGACGCCGCGCAGGACGCGTCTCACTGGCGGCGCGGGATCGCACTGTTTTACGCCGGGGAGTTTGAGAAGGCGGCAGCTCAGTTCGAGCGCTATCACTCCTTCGACCAGATCGACCGCGAGAACGGCATCTGGCGATACCTCTCGCAGCGCAAAGCCCTCGGCCTGGAGAAGGCCCGCGAAGGATTGCTGAAGTACGAGAAGGACGACCGCGAGCCGTTCCGCGATGTCTACCGCCTCTTCGCCGGCAGCATTGAGCCGGCCGCGATCCTGGAGCGGATCGATCGGGCCGAGATCGACAATGACGAGCGGGAGAAACGCCGGTTCTATGCCGAGCTCTACATCGGCCTCAACGAGGCGGTCGAGGGGAGAGACGCGAGCGCCGAAAGGCATCTCGCCCGCGCGGTCGCGAATACCTGGGGGCCACGGGCCGGCTACGGGCCACATTACATGTGGCAGGTGGGGCGACTGCACCTGGCCGGGTTGAAAGCAGCCCCCAAGCAGCCATGACGGTTCCTTCGAAGCCCCCTGGTCCGGCGAGTCTCGACGTCGTCTACAAACTTGGAGGGAGTCTGCTCGAGTGGGCGGATCTTCCGGCGAGGCTCGATCGGGTGCTGACTCGTGAGAGCCCGCACACGCGCACGGCCATCGTTGTGGGAGGAGGTGCCGCCGCCGATGCCGTCCGGCGATGGGACATGGCTCATCGACTGGAGGCCACTTCGGCCCATGGTCTCGCCATCGCGGCGATGGACTTCAACGCCCGCCTGGTTCGGGAGCTCCTGCGAAGACTGGAATGCGATGTCGTCACGCGACCCCACGAACTTCGAACGGGGGGAATTCTCATCCCCGAAATGGATGCGGAGCTGGATCGCGCCGGGAGCGACGTCCCTCATCCTTCATGGGACATCACGAGCGACTCTCTGGCCGCCTGGCTGGCGCAGCGTCTCGGGGCAAAGCGAGTCGTGCTGTTGAAATCGACCGACCCACCGGGAGACTGCCGTCTCTCCACTGCCACCGTCCGGCAAGTCATCGACCCCTGTTTCACCCAGTTGTCCGCGGGCCTCGAGGTCGAATGGATCAACCTTCGTGGCGGCGCAGTCCCAACGGCCGTCCGGCTGGTCCCCTGAGACTCGATCCCATTTACCGCACCGCGCCGCCATTTGCATTAATGACCTGCCCGGTCAGGTAGTTCGCCTCATCGCTGACGAGGAACCGGGCGAGGCGGGCGATGTCTTCCGGCGTTCCCCAACGTTTCAGCGGCGTCTCGTTGAGCACCCGGTCTTGCCAGGCGGAGCTCGCCTGGTCTCCCCAGGCGGTCCGGATCCAGCCGGGAGCGATGCAGTTGACGCGGACCTCCGGGGCAAGGCTCATCGCCAGGGAGCGAGTAAATCCCATGATCGCGCTCTTGGCAGTCGAGAAGAGCTCGGCGCTGTCCCCTTCCATCCCCCGATCCGCCTGATCCCAGCCGATGTTGAGGATCGTTCCGCCCCCAGCACCCGCGCCCCTCTCCTTCATTCTTCGGCCGATCTCCCGGCTCAGGAGGACAGTGCTTTGCACATCGACACCAAGGAGCGCATCGAGCTTGGCTTCGAAGGACCAGCGGGGAGCCTCTCCGGTCAGCAGGTCGACTCCTGCGTTGTTGATCCAGATGGCGACCGGCCCGAGAGCCGCTTCGCAACGATCGACGAACGACGCATACTCGCCTCGATTCGACAGGTCCGCCTGCACGAAGGCGCTCCGGCGACCGAACGAGCGAATCTCGGCGGCGACTTGCGCGGCGAGATCGATCGATTTCCGGCAGTGAAGGACGACATCCGCCCCGGCCCGGGCGAGCTCCAGCGCGAGGGCGCGACCGATCCCCGACGATGAACCCGTTACAACAGCGGTTCGGTTGTCGAGGCGGGCGAAGGAGTCAGAAGTCGGCATGGTTTGATGAGGGGGGCGACCGTTGGGTCAGCGATGGTGTGCCGGGGCCATCCTATCGGCCGGTCGTCCCTCGCACACGGGACGCCGAGTCCGTAGAACGGCTCTTTACTCCTTTCGAGCTTCCCCGCGGATCGTTCCGATGGATCGGTTCTATCATCCTGACCTTTCTGCCCCCGTCTTCGCCCTGCTGGAGGGGGAGGCCCACCACCTTGCTCGGGTTCTCCGAAAGACGAAAGGGGACCTGATCGCGCTCTTTGACGGTGAGGGGAACTCGGCCCCGGCCCGCGTCGCAGACGTTTCCAAACGAGCTGTCCAGGTGGAACTGACGGGGCCGGTTCAGTCCGAGGCACCGATCGCTCTGCCGACTCGAGTCGCCTGCGCGGTCCCCAAGGGGGAGCGCTTCCGCTGGATGGTCGAGAAGCTGACCGAGATCGGCACCGATGAGCTGCAGCTGCTGTTCACGGAACGTTCCGTGGTGGAGCCGGGGGAGGCCCGTCGGGAGAAGCTGGAACAGCACGTTTTGACGGCCTGCAAGCAGTGCGGCCGGAACCGCGCGATGAAGATACTCCCACCTTTGGAATGGGAGATATTCCTTCGGGAGTCGACTGGCCCATGGTTCTTCGGTGACCGCGGAGGAGGCCTCGCCGCATCCATCGACGTTGGTGATCGTGCCACTCTTTCGAGCTTGACCATCGCAATCGGCCCGGAAGGTGGATGGACCGAGGGGGAGCGCCAGGGGGCTTTGGCGGCTCAGGGGCGTCGGGTTGCCTTCGGTAGACACATCTTGCGAGTCGAAACTGCTGCGATAATTGGCGGTGCGTGGCTGGAGTCGCTTCGAGATTGACGCAGAGTGACTCCCCGAGGCCAAGGCCCGTGAATTTTCTGTGTACTATTCAGGCAGCGGCGGCGAAAACTGCTCAGAAGAGATGCACTGTCACTGTTTTTTTGTCTGGCGCGGATTTATGATAGCGCAGACACGACCTCGCCGGGGCTCGCCGGTTGAGGGTCTCCGAAGGAATCCACTCTCAACATCACCCGATCGTCGACGACGCGTCGGACTATCGACGTGCTCCCTGCGGCGACCTGCGGCGAACGATCTCGCGGGTCGGTCGCAGAGTCCGGCCCGGGACAAATCGGCGCGTGTGGATGCATTGACGTTCGGTAATCGGGATGCCCATCTCCGCTGGTGAACTTTCGCAACCGCTTCCCGGACTGATCGGGACCAGTCCGGCCATGCAGGAGGTCTTTCGGCTGACCCGTCGGGTCGCCGACAGCTCGGCGACGGTCCTCCTGCTCGGCGAGACCGGGACCGGTAAGGAACTGATCGCACGGGCGATTCACGACCTCAGCCCGCGAAAGACCGGCCCGTTCGTCCGCGTGAACTGCGGGGCCCTCAGCGAGAGTCTTCTCGAGAGCGAGCTGTTCGGCCACGTCAAAGGGGCGTTCACGAGCGCGCATGAGAACCGGACCGGCCGCTTCGAGGCGGCCCATGGGGGGACGATCTTTCTCGATGAGATCAACTCCGTCAGCTACAC
>JAEYWB010000636.1 GCA_023429275.1 Planctomycetota bacterium | reverse complement strand
ATCGCCGAAGAGGTGATTCCAGTATCCGACGAGGCCGTCGGAGAACGCGACCGTGAAGATGTTGATCAGCGGAATGACGATCAGCACGCCGACGACGAAGTAGGTGAGCCCGATCAGTCCCCAGCGGACGAATGCCGGGTCTTCCTGGGCGTGCTTCATCGACGCGGAGGGGGTGACTTGTTCAGTTCCCATGGCTCTGGCTCCATCGTTCGAGGGCGTTGATGACGATCAGCAGGCCGAACGAGATGACCATCAGCACGACCGCAATGGCGGTCGCCTCGGCGTACTTGAAGTCGTCGAGGAAGCCCATGATGAGCACGGGGGCGATCTCCGTCTTGAACGGCTTGTTCGCGGAGATGAACACGACCGAACCGTATTCGCCGATCGCCCGGGCCAGTGTGAGCGAGAAACCGGTCAGCAGAGCGGGATAGAGTGCGGGGAGGATCACCCGGGAGAAGGTTGTCCACCGCGAGGCTCCGAGGCACGCGGCCGCCTCCTCGATCTCTGCGTCAAGGCTCTCCAGGACCGGCTGGACCGTCCGCACGACGAACGGCAGTCCGATGAACACGAGAACCAGCACGATGCCGGCCTGGGAGTACGCGAGCTCGATCCCCAGGGGCCAGAAGAACTGACCGAACCAGCCCTTCTTGTAGTAGAGGTTCGAATAGACGAGGCCTGCGACCGACGTCGGCAGGGCGAAGGGGAGGTCCACCAGGGCGTCGATGACCCGCTTGCCGAAGAACCGGTACCGCACGAGCACCCAGGCGATGAGCAGCCCGAGGAACGTATCGATCACCGCGGCGGCGATCGAGGTTCCGAACGTCACCATGTAGGCGGATCGGGTCCGCGGGGTCCAGACCGCGCGGACGAAGCTGTCGAGCGAGAGGGTCGACACCTTCGCGACGCAGGCGGCCAGCGGCAGCGCCAGGAAGAGGATGAGCCACATCAGGGTGTAGCTCATGCTGATACGAAAGCCCGGAAGCACCGAGCGGGAGCGAGCCATTGTTCGTACGTGCCTCCCGATGACGGGTCAGCTGACAAGGTGAAGAGACTTCAGGCGGCCAGAGAAACGGGGAGCTCGGGTCAGGAGAGGGAGGCCCCGGAATGGTCCTCCCTCCCTGACCGCGAATCTCAAGCCGCGTTCCCTGTGCACTCGATCAGAATGCCGAGGCGACCGGGGCTTCGCTGCCCCCCTGGTTGCGGGTCACGAGGGCGGCAACGATATCGATCGCGGTTTCCTCGTCGAGGAACCGGACCGCACCGTCTCCGAACAGGACGTTGAGGCCCGAGTTGTGGAAGGCGAAAGGCTGGCTGGTCCCTTCGGTTCCATACACCGGGAAGCCGGTCATGCTGTAGGTCTCGTCCGCGACGTCGTCGCCGTTCGTCCGGTTCAGGTAGAGACCGGGGATCTGGTCCCCCGCCTTGTTCGAGCCGGCGAACAGGATGTCCGACGCAGGACGGCACCAGCCGCCGCCGTTGACAAAGTGCTCGTTCAGGCGAGGACCGACCTGCTTCGGGCCGCGCTGGTAGACGTACGGACGACCGCCCGATTCCCAGACGGCGATCGTGTTCGAGGTCCCGTCGGTGATGTCTTCGAACTTGATCTGGGAGTTCTTCGGGAGAAAGCCGTTCGTCGAGGCGGTCGCATTCGTCACGAACTGCGGGCTCGGGAACAGCAGCGGACGCGGCGGAGTTCCCGAGGTCGGGAAGGTCGTGTTGTTGAGCCTCGGATCGACCCCCAGCGAGGCGGCATAGTCACCGACGGCGACGATCCCCGTGAAGGTGCTCATCGGAGCCCAGCCGTCCGGGTTGAAGTCGAGCTGGTTATTGTGCTTCGGGGAAGACGGGCACTCATAGACGCCGATCCGCTGGCTGACCACCGGCAGGTTCGTCGTGTGTCCCCACGAGACTTCGCCGTCGTACTTGTCGTACAGGACCTTCTGGTCGACGAATGGCAGAAGCTGAATGAAGACCCCGAGACGAACCGTGCTCGCGGTGGATGGACGTCCGCCGCTGGGGAGCTTCTTCTTGGTGTCGTAGAAGTTGTGGATCGCGATCCCGACCTGCTTCAGGTTGTTGGAGCAGGCCGAGCGGCGGGCCGCTTCACGGGCGTGCGGGACCGCGGGGTGGAGGATGGCGACGAGCGTGGCGATGATCGCAATCACGACCAGGAGCTCGATCAGGGTGAACCCGGAACGGCCCGACCGGAACGACCGGCCCGTGGAGACATACGAACGCTGCATAAAAGGACTCCTGAGAAAGTTTTCAAATCACAAGGACAAACACGCGAATCCGGGCATCGCAGACGATGGTGGTTTCAACAACAGCGACAACAACGCATCGTTTCCCCCTTGGATGCTTCGGATCCAGAAACGCGGCCTCGAGACCATCCGGTCTCGCGCCGGCAGAAGGCTTACTTCTTGATTTCGATGGGCGGGATCGTGACCGGCGAATCCTTGACGGACACCTTGACCGGCGAGCTTTCCGGGTTGCCGTACTCCTTGGCGGCGACGTTCGGCCCGGTGCTGCCGTCGACCGGCTTGTAGTACTCGACGGTCGCGACGTATTCGCCGGCCGGGACCCCCTTGGGGTCGGGATAGATCGAGACGGCATACGTTCCGTCGGCCTTTGACGAACCGACCGCGATTCGCTCTGCCGGGAGCGGATGCCCCTGCGGATGGAGGGTGACCCGCGCCCCCTCGATCTTCTCTCCGCCGTACGTCACGGTCCCGGTCACCGGAATCACGGGGACCTTGACCTCAGGCGCTTCGCCGCAACCGGTCAGCAGGGCGGGAGAGCCGAGAGCGAGCGCAACGAGCGCGAGCCTCTTCCAGCGGGACAGACCGTTCAATGACTCAACCGACAAACGCATTGCTGAAACCTTCTGCAGAACACGAGACAAGGAAACCCAACTCAAGCCGAATGACACTTCCAACAACGCCCAGACGCAGTTCGAACAGAGCTCGAGACAGTTGTTCGGCACAGAGAGCGCACAGAGATCCCGCAAACACTCCGCGCGGAGTGGCTCGGCGTCCTCTCTGACCTCTCAGCGGGGGACGATCACCGTCCCCACTTCTCCCCCCTCCCTGGGAACGATCACTCGCAATGTTGAGGAGTCCGGCTTTGTGAACCGGACGGGGACGACGTTTGGGCCCCGCTCCGTCCGGCCATCTTTGGTCGTCACATCGGGCCGCCAGGTCACCGTGGCGATGTATTCGCCGGCGGGGGCGCCGTCATTTCGCTGAAACGTCGACAGCACGAACCGCCCCGAGTCATCCGCAAGTGCCTGCGGCTGGCTCGGTAGCCGGACCTTCGAATCGACGGGATAGAGCTTGAGGATCGCCCCTGCCGCCGGCTTCCCGTCGATCTCGACCGATCCGCTCGCTTTGACGACCGGGACCGGCGGGACGAAGGTCGATGGCCAGAACCGGGCTCCCGCGACGCTGACCGTGCCGACGACCAGGATCGCGACGACGACCTTCATCCACCGGCGGATCAGACGGCGATTCTCGCGGACTGTCTCGACGGCGATGTCGGTCCAGGTGATCTTCTCTTCCAGTTCCGGCTTCACGGTGATCGAGTGCCGGACACCGGCGACGCCGCTCGTCCGACCGACGAGCTGCAGGGCGATGACGAGCTCGTAGTGGCTGTCGAGATCCCCTTCCAGGTGGGCCATTCCGTTGACGACTTTCACGCTCAAGTTGGCGAACGCCCGGACGCCGGAACGCTGCAGCTCCGACCGCAGGCGCTCGGCGAGCGATTCGTCGCTCTGTCCTTCCATCTCGAGGACGTGGCTGGCCCGGGCCATCGGGACCGGACTGCGATGGGCCTCGCTGACATCCGAATCGACGCCGACCAGTCCGATCGTCTTCACCGACGGGCCGGCCGTGAAGAACTGATTGAGAAGGGCCTGCTCCTCCCGAAGCCGATCGTCATCGGCCGAATCGACGTCCGCGACCACGATTCGCCGTGGGGCGGAGCCGTTCGCTGACAAACGCTTTCTGGCCGCAGCGTTCATGATGGGGGAGGCGGGTGAGG
>JAEYWB010000612.1 GCA_023429275.1 Planctomycetota bacterium | reverse complement strand
CATTCCCCCACGTCAGCCGCGTCCAGGGTTTCGGCAGCTCCTGAAGCCAGCCGTTGTTCGCGAAACGCCCGTCGCCGATCGTGGGGTCGACCTCAAATGCCAGCTCAAGCGATCCGTTCGGATCGGGGGCCGATGGTGCCGAGGCCGCTTCGTTCCAGAGCTCCGGAAGATCCGTGATCTCTCCGGCGGCCGCCTTGTGCCCGGTCTCCGGGACAGCACCGTCATGAACCGCCTTCGTCCATGCGGTCTCCTGGCCGTCCGCAAGGAGCGTCGATTTCCAGGTGGCACGGACCGCCTCGTAGGCTGAGACCGGAGCGTCGTCGACGAGGGCGGAGAGGAGCTCGTGCGGACTTCGGCCGCCGAAGAGCGGCGCGATGAGGGGTTGGGCGATCGTCACCGTGCCGTCGTACGCGCGGGCATCGCTCCAGGCTTCCAGAGCGTGGGTCTGCGGGATGTGCCAGTGACAGAACTCGGCCGTCTCGTCGTCGTATTCCCCCAGGTGAACGGCCAGCCGGTTGATCGACCTCAGCCGACGGGCGAATTCGAAATCTGCGGGGGCGGTCGCGACCGGGTTCGTGTCCATGATCACGAGGAGCTCGACGTCGCCACGGTCAATCGCTTCGACCAGCTCGCGAAGCGACGCGGCGTGTGGGACCGGATCGAACTCGACCGGCTCGATCTCCTCCACGGTCTGACCGAGATTCTCGAAGTGACGGTTCAGCAGGCGGGCGATCGCATGGATCTGCCAGGGTTGCCGTTCGCCGGCGATGACAAGCCCCTTTCCGCGGTGAGCCGCCAGGTCTTCGGCGACCGCGGCAACCCAGCGATCGAGAGGAGTCGTTCCCCCCTCCGGACGCTCACCGCTTCCCGGGATCCCGGCCGCTCCGGCAAGCCGACGGGCGACCGCTGTGATCTCCGAGGGGCGGACGGGAAGGCGGTGATCCGCCGCGGCTCCTGTATTGGTGACGCCCGACTCGGCACAGTAGAGCCGGTTCATTCCCCCCGGCCCGTCGATGAGATTCCGCCTCTGCTGGAAGTCCCGCGTGTAGCGAACGCATCCGTTCAGAGCTCCGAGGAAGTCGGCGTCGAGCGAGACCACGATATCCGCCCGGTCGAAGTGGTAAACGGTGTCGACCACTCGCCCGAGCTGCCTGCGGGCCGCCTCACCCGGGCCATCGGAGCGGCCACTCTCGTGCCGGTGCCACTTTGCCTCCGGGAACTTCTTTCGCAGGTCGTCGATCTGCCGGGCGAGAGTCGGTGAGACGACGCTTCCGGTGAGAAGCCGGATCCCCTTTCCCTGCTTGCCGGCCTGCTCCGACAGCACGCCGCGAAGGTCAGCCAGGAATGCACCCCAGGTGCTGATCTCGCCGAGGTGCCGGATCGCCTGGGAGCGGTCGGGGTCGTAGAGCGAGACGACGCTCGCCTGGGTGATCGCGTCGGTCGCCCCCAGGCTCGCCGGGTGATGCGGGTTTCCTTCGATCTTGGTCGGCCGCCCCATGTGGCTTTCGACCAGGACTCCGATCGTCTGGCCCGAATGGCTGAGGGCCGTTGCGAAGAAGAGGGGCCGCCCGGGAACGATCTGCTCCGGCGACTGAACATACGGGACGATCGTCTCGGTCGGCTGCGACGAGCTGCAGCCAGCGAGAGCGGCAGCGGCGACACCGGCGTTCATCATCGCCAGGAACTCCCGCCGGTCGATGACCGCGGGGTCGCTCGGCGTTTCGTTGCGAGGGTCTCCCTGGGGAACCGCCGGCGCGGGGCCGCCGCGCGCTTCTTCCCCCGGATCGCGCCAAAGCGTGGTGCGCCGGGCCGTCGGGCCGGGGAGGCTCATACGTCGGCAGCTCCTGAATGGGATCGGGGGAGGAGACTCATCAGTGGCACATTCAGACGCACGCTAGTAGTGACACGCTGAACAGTCGGTCGGGTGGCGGAGGCGATACTTCGATGCGAGCTCATCACGCTCGGCCGGAGCCGGTTCGTCGCTCCGGCTGAGAAAGACGTCGTTCCGCGGCCGGACGTGATCCTCAGTCGTCCGGTGACAGTCGAGGCACCACCGCATCTGGAGGGTCCTGGCCCGCCAGGTGAGGGGCATCGTGTCGACCTGCCCGTGGCACTCCGTGCAGGCCATTCCCTTCTGAACATGGATGCTGTGCTCGAAGTGCACGAAGTCCGGGAGGTCGGTGACGCGCGTCCAGGCGAGCGGCCTGCCGGTTCGAAAGCTTTCGCGGACCGGTTCGAGCTTCGGGCTGTCGGACCAGATCTGCGAATGGCAGTTCATACAGACCTCGGTCGCCGGGAGCCCGGCAAACGAACTCGTCTCGACCGAGGAGTGGCAGTAGCGGCAGTCGAGGCCGAGGCCCGCGACGTGGTGCTGATGGCTGAAGTCGACGGGCTGCGGGCGGACGACGCGAACCTGCGTCGTATAGTCGGAGTTGGCGGCGGCGTAGAGGATGCCGACGAGAAGCAGCACGCTCACGAGCGCTCCGTAGATCGTCGCTCGGGCGAGGGCGTTCGCAAACGGATGAAACGTCTGAGCCAATCCGACCTCCGGCATGGAACGCGGTGGTTCAGTCCGAGGCAAACCTGATGCCTCGAACGACGGATCGCTGGCGACTCGGCCGTGCAACTCGCCCGTCTGGGCGATCATTTCCAAGTCACGTAGACGTCTGACAATTTTTCTTGCCTGACGCAAGAAAATTGCACCGCCCGCCCCCAGAATCCGCGGTAACGCCGACCGGAGCATTTCGGCGCGTCCGACTGGTCGGTCAGGAGGCATCCTGGCGGACAGAACCACATACCTGAGTGAGCGGCGGTCAGCTCCGACGGAATGATTCCCGAAGGCGTGTCGCCCTTCGCTCCCTGAAAGGGCGTTGTTCCGCGGAGTGAAAGACGACACTGGCGGCACCCGCGCATGCAGGTGTCAGCCGCTTCTAGCCGGTCAACGCCGGGTCCGCCGCGGCGATGATTTCAAAGATTTCGACCGGTGTCTCGGCATCCAGAAGACGCTCACGAACCACCTCGCTTCGGGCGATCGTGGTCATCCCTTCCACAAAGAAGTTCTGGGCATGCGGACGTTCCGTGGGGGTCACGACGAAGAAGAAGAGGTGTGTCAGGCTCTCCCGCTCCGGCCGCAAGCGAATTCCGGCGACGGACCGGCCGATGACGATGATCGACCGCTTCACGCCAGGACAGCGGAGGTATGGGATCGCCACGCCGTTCGCGACATCGACGATATCGCTGGCGGGATGCGTCTCCGCAAGTTCGCAGAGCTGGCTGAATGAAGGAACGCTCTCGTGCGGGATCACCGATGCCAGTTCCCGGACTGCTCCTTCCGGCGTCTGCGCCGTCATCTCGAGAATCACATTCCCGGCGGCGAGCGCATCCTTGAGGTAGACTTTCGGCAGTCGGGGAAACTCATCCTCGATGCGGCCGACGATCTCTTCGAGTATTTCCTCCAGCGCGATCAGACCCACCGGGAGGTCGTTCTCGACGACCACGGCCATGTTGGCTCCATCCCGCTGAAGCCGCTGCATCACCATCTCGAGGTTGTCTGTGGGGGCCACCTGGCGAAGCGGGCGGATGAGTTCAATCCAGTTGACGTCCCCAGGCGGGTGCGCGGCGATATCGCGGACGAGGAGGTATCCGGTCGGAACAGGACTCGTCCGATCGACCACCGGCCACCTCGAATAAGAGTGCTCGCGGACCGTCTCCATGAGCTCCTCGAGCGAGTCGGCCAGCGAGACCGTCTTGACGTTCGCCCACTGGATCATGGCGTCGCGGACAGTCTGCCGGCCGAGTTCGAAGATGTTCTCGAGCATCAGGAGGCGATTGAGCGTGAAACCCTTCGAGGTTTCCACCGTCGAGAGCAGCAGTCGGATCTCCTGGGCGGAATGCGAGGCTTCGTCGGAGTCATCGCTGAGGCCGATCATCTTCAGGACGAGGTTCGAGGCACCGTTGAGCAGGAGCATCGGGAGATAGAACACCCGATAGACCCACCGCATCGGTTGCGCGATCCACAACGTGCTTGCCTCGGGACGACGGATGGCGAGGCTCTTGGGGGCGAGCTCTCCCAGGAGGATGTGCAGAAACGTGATGATGAGAAACGCGAGGACGGCCGAGATGGAATGACTGACCCCCGGCGAGAGCCCGGTCGGGCGTCCGATCATCCGTTCGATCAGCCCGGAGAATGCCGGCTCGCCGACCCATCCCAATCCCAGGCTGGCGACGGTGATTCCGAGCTGGGTCGTCGCGAGGTAGCCGTCGAGCTGATCGACGAGGTCGCGCGCGACGAGAGCACGGGCATTCCCCGAGCGGGAAAGCTCTTCGATCCGGCTGGCCCGGACTTTGACCAGGGCGAACTCCGCCAGGACGAAGAATCCGTTCGCCGCGATGCAGACCGCTGCCGCAAAGAGATAGAGAAATGTTTGAGTGTCGATACGGCACCTCAACTGACGCGAACGACAGAGAATCGATGCAAACGGCCCGCCGGAAACCTCTTGGAAACACCGGCGTCGCCAGCGGCACGCCGGGCAAGAACCGAGGCCCGGTCCACGACAGAGAAGCAATCCTCTCGTTCAGCGGATTGCTGCGGGACTCGACGTAAGCGGTGCGGCAGTTTCGATTGCGAGGGAGAACTCAAGGCGCGGCGATCTTCCAGAGGTGCTTGTCACTCCGGACGTAGAGCGCTCCATTCGCAATCGCGGGTGTGCACAGGATCGGTTCCTTGAAGTCGTGCGAGTGGATGGTCTCCGCCTTCTCGCCTCCGAGCTCGACCACCTGTCCGACTCCCGGCTCGCTGAAGATATAGAGCCGTCCGCTGGCGATGACCGGGCTGCCGCTGAAGCCCCCCTTGAGCCGGGTCTGCCCCGTCTTCTTTCCTGTCTCCGCGTCGAGCCGGGTCAGCACGCCGCTGCCGGCGATGGTGTAAACCCCTTCTTTCCAGGAGATCGGGCTGGCCGTGCCGATCGATGTCCCCTCGGCACGCCAGAGCATCTCGGGGACCTCACTGCCGGTCGGACTCGGACGAAGCGCCGTGATCCCGTGAGACGGGACGTAGGCGACCTGGTCGACCACCGCGAGCGAGGGGATCGACGAGGCCCCGTCACCGTAGTTCCATTCCGTCTCGCCCGTCCTGGGATCGAGGGCGACCACTCCCTTCGTCGACTGGACGAGGACGAGGTCTTCCGCACGTGTCTTGCCGCGAAGGATTCCGGGGGAGGTCCAGTTCGCACGACGCGGGCGGTCGAGTTTCCACCGGGAGATTCCGGTCTCGACATCAAGGCCCGTGGTGAACGATTCGGCGTCGCACTCGACCATGCAGACGAGCGTGTCGCCGACGACGACCGGTGACGAGGACATCCCGAGGCTGTTGCTCGCGTTCGGAAAGTCGTGAGTCAGACCGCGGAACCATTCGAGGTTGCCATCGAGATCGAGGCAGACGACATCGTTGCTGGAGTAGAACGCAAAAATCCGCTTGCCGTCGCTGCACGGAGTCGGCGCGGCGTTGCAGGTCGTCGGGTGGGTGGCGGTCCGCCCCGTGGCCCAGAACTGCCGTTCCCAGAGCTTCTCGCCTGTGGCGGCGGCGAAGCACAGGACATGAATCCGCTCCTGCCGGACGCCTGATGATGCCGTCAGGTAGACCCGCTCACCGACGACGATCGGACTCGAGAGGCCGCGCCCCGGAAGGTCGAGCTTCCAGGCGATGTTCTCGGTGTCGGTCCAGCGCGTCGGGACGCGGTCATCGTTGGCAATACCGTTGGCATCGTTGCCACGGAACTGCCGCCAGTCTTCGGCCCGGACGGTTCCCAGTAAGCCAACGGCCAGCACCATGGCGAGAAGGCGCGATCGAATCATCAACGAGACTCCGTATGTGGCGAGAGGAGATCCCCCACTCACGGTTCGAGCTTACCGTTTCGTCAACGCGGGAGCGATCTTCAACGTCAACTGCGACGAACTGCAGGTCGGGAACTGGTCCGATCGGCTGGCACGCACTCGCCGGAGCGGATGAGGAGAACCACGGATATTACGGTTAACACGGATAAGAAGAGGCTTCGGACGCCGTGTCGATCCGCAGGCTCTATCCGTGAAATCCGTGCGATCCGTGGTCAATATTCCGAGCCGGAGTCGCGGTGGCCTGTTCGACGAGGAACAGTCCGAAGCGGCCTCAGAACCGGAGGCTAACGCCTTCCGGCTCATGGCGGGGAGTCCTGCCGAAAGGCGCCCTCAGCCCGATTGTCCGTTCTTTTCCTGGATCGTCTTCCGTCCGACGGTTTCGAGAATCGCCGTGATCGACAGCACGCACAGGACGACCGCAATGACGATCGCCGCCCCGTACCAGTCCTGGACACGGTACAGCAGCAGGGCCCCGAGGCCCGTCGTCAGCGTCGCCAGGTGGACCGTGAGGACCGCGTTTCGCCGCGTCAGACCGAGCTCCACGAGCCGGTGCGAGAAATGGCTCTTGTCAGGACGGAACGGGCTGCGTCCCTGGGAGAGACGGATGAACATGACCGACGCAAAGTCGTAGAGCGGGACCGCCAGGACACAGAGCGGAGCGAGAATGACATGCGTCCCGTTCGCCTTCGGATCGTAGAACGTCCCGCGGATCGTCATCGTCGCCAGCATCAGGCCGAGGAACGTGCTGCCGGCATCTCCCATGAAGATCCGCGCGGGAGGCCAGTTGTGCCAGAGGAATCCGAGAATGGATCCGGCCAGCATCAGCAGGCTCGCCCCGACCAGCCACCGCGGCTCCCCCGTCGCCGTCAGCATGACGGCTGCGAAGAGGATGGACGCAATCAGCGCGATGCCGGACGACAGGGCGTCCATGTTGTCGAGAAAGTTGAGCGAGTTGATGAGCAGCACGATCCAGAAGACCGTGAAGACCATTCCGACCCACGGCTGCGAGACGAAGAGCGTCGCGTGGATGCCGCTCGCCACGATCGCCCCGGCGACCAGGAAGTGAATCGCCAGCCGCGGAGGCCACGGCAGGCCGTACGCGTCGTCGAGCAGTCCCATCGCTACGAGGATTCCTCCGGCGGCGACGATCCCCCACATCTGCCCCATCTGGGCGAGCGCGCCGGGGATATAGATGTCGATCTCGCCAGGGATCCAGGCGGGCCGCTCCGGCTGACGGGCCAGCCAGTGGAGGGCAATGTGAACCATCGCGATGGTCGCGACGTATCCGACGTAGATCCCGACTCCTCCGCCGAGCGGGGTCGGAGTCGAATGGACCTTCCGGGCCGCGGGCTGATCGATCAGTCCCCACCGCGGCGCGAGCTTTCGCATGGCCGCGGTCGTCAGGAACGACACGACCATCGGCGGAAGGAGGCACGCGAGACAGAACCAGAGCATGGGGCGGACGCAAGGGAGGATGGCGTGGGAGTGTAGGGCGGCCCGGGATTGTCGGCTACGGCCCGGGCCTGCTCGTGCGGCACTCCGAAAATTCCCTACGATACGGGGATGTCAGGAAACTCCTTCGGTCAGTCGTTTCGAATCACCACCGCCGGCGAGAGCCATGGTCCCGGGAATGTCGTCATTATCGACGGTGTTCCTCCCGGCCTCCCTCTCACGGAAGAAGACCTCCGCGTCGACCTGCGGCGTCGGCGGCCGGGCCAGAGCCACATTGTCACCCAGCGGGACGAGGCGGACGAGCCGGAGATTCTTTCCGGGGTCTTCGAGGGGAAGACGACCGGAACGAGCCTCGCGATCCTGATCCGCAATACCGACCAGCGGAGCAAGGATTACGGCAACATTGCGTCGCTCTACCGGCCGGGCCACGCCGACTACAGCTTCGATGCGAAGTACGGGTTCCGCGACTACCGTGGCGGGGGCCGCTCCAGTGCCCGGGAGACGACCGCCCGCGTTGCGGCGGGGGCGGTCGCGAAGAAACTGCTCGCCGAAGAGTTCGGCGGCCGGATCGTCGGGTATGTCACCCAGGTCGGTTCGATCAGGGCGGAGATCCAGAATCCCGCGGCGGTGACCCTCGAACAGGTCGAGAAGACCCCGACCGGGGAGGCGAACATCGTCCGCTGCCCCGACCCCGACGCCGCGGCGAGAATGATCGCCCTGATCGAGCAGTGCCGGAAGGAACAGGACAGCATCGGCGGAGCGGCGGAGATCGTCGCGACGAACATTCCCGCCGGGCTCGGCGAGCCGGTCTTCGACAAACTCAAGGCGGACCTCGCGAAGGCGCTCTTCTCGCTCCCCGCGGTCCTGGGGGTCGAATACGGCATCGGCTTCGGCTGCACGACCATGCGGGGGACCGAGCATAACGACCTGTTCGTCTCGACCGGCCGTAAGCCCAATGGCGATCCGCGGATCGGCACGGCGACAAACCGCCACGGCGGAATGCTCGGCGGAATCTCGACCGGAATGCCGATCGTCCTGCGGGCGGCGGTCAAGCCGACGAGCAGCCTTCCGATCCCGCAGCAGACGGTCAACCAGGCGGGCGAGGAGGCGACGATCGCCACCAAGGGGCGTCACGACCCCTGCCTGCTGCCACGGTTCATCCCGATGGCGGAGGCGATGGTCGCACTCGTCATCGCCGACCACTGGCTCCGCTGGAAGGGACAGTGCCGTCTTCAGGCTGAGCGTGGAGTGCAGTGATGTCGCGCCGACCGGCCGCCCCTCCCGAGCGCCCGGTCCCGCGGACCGTGGTGCCCCCGACTCCGCTGATACCGACCGCCGTTGCCGGCGTGTTGACGGCCACGTTCGTCCTGCTCGTCGCCCTCTTCTTCACGACGCGGCTGCCGAACAACTCCCAGGTCACGCGGTGGGATGTTCTCGTCAACACGCCCGACCTGCTTCTCGACCTGCTTCCGGGGGGCAAAGGCTTCCGGGACAGCGGCTGGCGGTTTTTTCCGGAGCGGCTGGATCTCGTTCTGGCCGGCGCGGCGATCTGGCTCGCGGCGTGGTCTCTGGGAAGGCTCGCCCTGCGGGGCGTGAGACTCTTTTCGAAGCTCGATCGTTACGAACGGCACCTGTGGGGCTGCGCCGCCGGAATCGGACTCTGGTCGCTGACGACACTCGGACTGGGCCTCGCCGGACTGCTCCACCCGTGGCTCTTCCGCCTCCTCATCGCCGCAGCGATCGCGGGCGAGGCCCTGTTGACCTACCGCAGTCGGCGCGGAACCGACGCGAGTTCGCCGCCTGGCGAGCGGCGTTATCTGTCGGGATCGCTCCTGCCTCTTGCCGTCGGAGTCGCGATCACACCGTTCCTGATAGCGATGCTTCTCGGGGCGATGCTTCCGTCGACCGAGTTCGATGCCCGCGAGTACCACCTCGAGGGGCCGAAGGAGTACTTCCAGGCGGGACGGATTCACTTCCTCCCTCACAATGTCTACACGAGCTTTCCGTTCGGGACGGAGATGCTGTACCTGCTCGGCATGGTCTTCCAGGGGGACTGGTTTCGCGGAGCCCGGGTCGGCCAGGTCGTCCTGATGGGGTTTGCGCCGCTGACGGCTGCCGCCCTGTTCTATGCGGGACGGCGGTGGTTCTCGGAGCGGACCGGCTGGCTGGCCGTGCTGATCTGGCTGACCGTGCCTTGGACCTATCGAATTTCGACCGTCTTCTACACCGAGGGGGGGCTGGCGGCATTCCTGCTGCTCGCCTTCGTGGCGGCGATCCGGGCAGGCGACGCGTGGCGCACCGATCCGGCCGCCTCGGGGGGCTGGTTCCTCCTCGCCGGTTTCCTCGCCGGAAACGGTCCCGCCTGCAAGTACCCGGGCGCGATCGGGGTGGCGATTCCGATGTTCGCCCTCGTGGCCTGGACAGTGCTTCGGCGCTCTCCCGGGGTCGCCACTGATCCGCCGACCGACTCACCTTCCTGGAAGAACTCCTTCAGGGCCATCGGCCTCTTCCTCGCCGGAGGAGCGGTCGCCTTCGGGCCATGGCTCGCGAAGAATTTCTTCGAGACCGGCAATCCGTTCTATCCGCTGATGTACTCGATCTTCGGGGGACGGGACCTGGATGCTGCGCTGCACGCCAAGTGGCAGGCGGGGCACCCCTTGCCGCTCGGGCATTTTCAGGGGGCAGCCCACTTTCTTCAGGACCAGTGGCTGCGGTTCCTCGACGCCTTCCTCTGGAACGACTGGCAGACCCCGCTGGCCCTCGCGGCAGTTCCGGTCGCC
The DNA here is from genome assembly GCA_023429275.1 of Planctomycetota bacterium. Taxonomy (GTDB): domain Bacteria; phylum Planctomycetota; class Planctomycetia; order Planctomycetales; family Planctomycetaceae; genus Planctomyces_A. The sequence goes on along the minus strand of JAEYWB010000612.1, from coordinate 280 downwards.
ACGCTGCTGCTCGCCTCCCGGTTGCTGCCGGCGGTGCGGCCGAAAGATGGACCGGCCGACTCCCGGACTCAAACCGACGGATTGCTCGCCCTGCTGCTCCTCGAGTCGTTCTGGCTGTTCGAGGCCTGGTGCCTATTCTCTCATCGGCTCGACCGGTTCTGGGTGCCGGCGCAGCCGATCGCCTGCTGGATCGCCGCCATCACGCTCGACCGGCTCCTCGGCGACGAAAATGGGCCCGCTTCGATCGGGGGGCTCGTCCGGAAGGCCGCGGTCTGGTCCC
>JAEYWB010000575.1 GCA_023429275.1 Planctomycetota bacterium | reverse complement strand
TCCCAGACGCGATCGGTCGCCTGCCGCGCGATCGCGATGGTCCTCAGTCGCGACCGCCCGCCGACGCTCATGCTGTTGACGACCACGAACAGCACGGCCGCCGCCGCGGTCGTCGACAGAAACACCGTGTAGAACTCCTTGAGACTGCGGTGCCGCGCGAGGAGAAAGCAGACCGGGCCGATGACAATCAGGTAGAGAATCGCGATCGGATAAATCAGCCACCAGGGGCGGCGGAAGCCGCCGAGCGATTCGACGACGGACTCCAGGAAGAAGCCCGATTTGGGAACGACCGTTCCCGCCGGAACACCCTGGACTCCTGTCGTCTGCCTGACGGAGCCGTTCCCGCGAAGCCGCGTGAGATCGCGGATGTCGGAGGTCGAGACGTCACGGGCCCGCTGGAGGAGTCGATGCACATCCCCGCCGCCGACGGAGAACCGTCCGGCGGGGTTATTGAGTTCGACGAGCTCGTTCGAAAACTCGGGAAACCGCCCGTCATCGTTCCACAGCAGGACCACCCGTCCGCCGCGCGTCAGCCACTCTCGAAAGGCCTGCGACCGAGCCCCGTCCCATTCCGGAGCGTGGTCGAGGAAGACGAGGTCGAGGGCATCGGTCGCCGACACGGAGCCGGGAAAGAGCTCGGCCGGAAGCTTGTCGAGCGGGGTCGGCGATGGCCGCCGGGCAGGGGAGTCGACCAGAACGGCGATCGTTCGCCCCGAGCGAGGCTGGGGCAAGGGAAAGAAGTCGGCAGCGTCGGCCCCGAACTGCAGGTGCCACTGCTGAACCGTATTGGAGAGGCAGGGGACAAACTGCACCCATCGGGACGACGAAGGGCCGAGGGTGACCTCTTGCTCGTAAACGTCCCCTTCGAACGTCGGAGGGAGCTCGCACCGCCCCAGGCGGAGTCGGACCTTTTGAACAGACTGGGAGTCATTCCGAACGAGGAACGAGACGGGAAGGAAGGCAAACTCCCGGACCGTTCCGTCGAATCCCCATCTCATCTCCGAAACAGCGACTTCCGCTCCGTCGCCGCGGGAGATGAACAAGAGCAGCAGCAAGGCCGCGGACAGGGGGAACGTCACCAGTCCGCGTTGTCGAATCATCGTGAGTGGGACGTCCTGGCCTGGTCTCGGTCAACGCTCGGGATGCCCGGGGTCTGCAGCGGAATGCAGCAGGGGGTAGCCCGGCCGAGTCCATGGGGGGTTCATGCAATACGCCGTCTGGATGGAAGGCGTTGGAAATGCGTGAACGAGGTTCGCTCCTGAGAGCCGGCCGACGAGACGACGACACGTTCCGGCAGATTCTGCTGAAGGGGTCCGGGCCGGCCTGACACGGATATTGCCGTGTCGCGAGCGAATGTCGAGAGCGTGGCCGGCCTGTTGCGTCGCCGCGCGGCCTCCTCGCGTCGAACTGATCTAGGCCCCGCAAAGCCGGCCGTGGTAGACTCCGGAATTGCCGCGTGTTACACGCCGTTTCTCCTTGGCGGGCGAAGGGTTAGAGAAAACTTCCTCAGCTGGATTATTACGGCACTCGATCAGAACCCTGTGTTCAGATCGACATTCGTGGATTTGGAAGGATGCCGCAGGTGATGGATCGCCGCGAATTCTTGAGCCGGACCGTGTGGGGAGCGATTCCCGTCGCCCTCTTCGGCAGCCCGCTCTGGGGACAACAGCCGCAACAGGGACAGCAGCCGCTCGGTCAGGCAGCGATCGGGCCAGCTCCCGGCCCTGCGCCGGCGCGCCAGGTCGACCCCCGCGTCACCGCGATCCTGGGGCTTTGGGAAAAGAACACCGCCGGGATCAACCGCATGTCGGGGTCATTCTCGCGGATGACCTACGACGACGTTTTTGGAGTCGAGAAGCGGTCGGTCGGTCAATTCATGTACGAGGCGCCGGACAAGGGCCGGATCGACCTCAACGCCGTCGAGCTTCCCAAGTCCGCGATCAACCAGGGAAAGCAGACAAGCAAGGGTGTCAACTACAAGGTCGTCGCAGACGACCCCCAGCGCTGGGTCTGCACGGGAACCCAGGTGCTCGTCATCGACGACACGTCGAAGAGCGTTCAGCAAGTCGACATTCCGCCGCAGTATCAGGGCCAGAACATCGTGGACGGCCCGCTGCCGTTCCTGTTCGGGATCAAGGCGGAGAAGGCGGAACGTCGCTATCAGCTCGAGATCGGCAGTCGCCACTCAGCTGAAATCTACCACCTTGTCGCCAAGCCCCTCCTGAGGCAGGACGCACAGGAGTGGAGCGTCGCCGAAGTGATGCTCAATCCACAAACCTTTCTGCCTCAGGCCATTCGGACATTTGACCCCGCGGGCACCAAGGAGACGGTTTACGTCTTCAATGCCGACCAGAAGGTCAACCCGCGGTGGATCTTCGACCCGTTCACTTCGAGAAACCTGGGAATTTCGAACTACAAGGTCACGAAGCAGACCACCGCCGAAGTCGCTCCGGAGATGAGGACCGTCCCGAAGAGCGTGATCAAGTAGGGCCAATGGTCCCGGCAGACGGCAGACTCTATGATTTCGCAAACGCCGCCTCTCCATGTGCGGCGTTTTCCCTGAGAATTGTCGAGACAGGGTAGTTGAACGCTTGGGCCTGATCGGCTACACTTTCCGTTTCCGCAAAAACGCGGAATCCGTATCCCGTTTGGGTGTCGGGGTTTAGGGCGAATCGACTTCGTCGATTTCGCTTCGAAGGTGCAAGCGAGAGGATCGCAGCAGTGTCCAAGTCGGTCGTATCCAAGACGTTCATGGCCAAGAAGGAAGCGACGAGCCCGAACTGGTACGTCGTGGACGCCGACAATCAGATCGTCGGCCGCCTCGCCACAAAGATCGCCACGATCCTCATGGGCAAGCACAAGCCGGAATACACCCCGCACGTCCTCTCCGGGGACTGCGTCGTCGTGATCAACGCCGAGAAGATCCGCTTCACCGGCAAGAAGCTCGCTCGCGAAGAGAGCCCGTACTTCACGACCAAGATGGCCACTAAGGGCTACTCGCGCTACACCGGCTTCCCGGGCGGTCACCGGACCGACACCGCGGCCGAACTGCTCACCCGCAAGCCGGCGTTCATCCTTCGCGAGGCGGTCCGCCGCATGCTCCCGAAGAACAAGCTCGCCTACAAGATGCTCAAGAATCTCCGCCTGTTCGTCGGGACGAACCACCCGCACCAGGCCCAGCAGCCGCAGGAACTCCCTGCTCACCTGAAGTAACAATCCTTGCAGCGGGCAGCCCCGGACGGTTCCCGCTGTTTCGTTTCAAGGACCGTCCGACCTCCTCGTTCGTTCGTCCTGACTGATCGCCTGGAAGCACTGCATGTCGACCGACACTCTCCCCGCCGCTGAATCCGTGAACGACCTGACCCTCGGCGGCGAAGGGACCGCTCTCGAATCGCCGGTCGTCGAGCGTCCCGCTCCGACGATCCGCGGCAAGATCGACAAGTTCGGCGCCGCCCTCGGCACCGGCCGCCGGAAGACCTCGGTCGCCCGCGTCCGGATCATCGATGGCTCCGGCAAGATCACGATCAACGGCCGCGAGTTCAAGGAGTACGTCACCCTTGAGCGCGATCAGCACGAGATCCTCGCCCCGCTGAATGCCACGAGCATGGCGGACAAGGTCGATGTCCTCGTCCAGGTCAACGGCGGTGGACCGACCGGCCAGACCGGTGCGATCGTCCTCGGCATTGCCCGTGCCCTTCAGGCCAAGAACACCTCGCTCCACCCGATCCTGGCTGAAGGGAAGTTCCTCAGCCGCGACGGCCGTGCGGTCGAACGTAAGAAGTACGGTCACAAGAAGGCCCGCCGCAGCTTCCAGTTCTCGAAGCGGTAACGGCCGGCGACTCTGTCGCAGCTTTCCATTTGACGATGAGCACGCTGCCAGCGTGCCGACCGGTCCGAACGGACTCACCCGCCCGCGACACTGGCAGTCGCCGCGAAGCTCTCCATCGGCTTACTCCCGTGAAAAACGACATCCATCCCGACTATCATCCGGTCGTCTTCTTCGACATCGGTGCGAACTACAAGTTCCTGACCCGCTCCACGATGACTTCCAAGGAGAAGATCAAGTGGGAAGATGGCAACGAGTACCCGCTCGTCACCATCGACATCAGCGCGGCCTCCCACCCGTTCTTCACCGGCAAGATGAAGTTCATCGACACCGCCGGCCGGATCGAGAAGTTCCAGAAGAAGTGGGGCAAGAAGCCGGAAGGCGAAACGAAGGCCGAAGGCACGAAGTAGCTTGGTTCACGAGACGAGCGGTCCCCGCCCCTGCGCGGCGACCGCTCGTTTTCTTTTGCGCCCATCACAGTTCAGTCCGTTCAGCCGCGACGCGCCAGTTGAGCGCGGCCCGCACCCGGAAGCCGGCGATCGCATCCTTCGCTCCGCTCGCGCGTCGCGGTGAAACGGTTCTTCTCAAGCCGACAGCCTGACATGTTCCCCAGCCTCGAACTCAAGCTGAACCGTTTCGAGGAGCTCGAGAACCAGCTCCAGAGCCCCGAGGTCCTCGCGAATCCGCAGAAGCTCGTCGAGATCAACCGCGAGTACGGCGGGCTCAAGAAGATGGCGGACACCGTCCGGACCTTCAAGAAGCTCGAATCTGACATCGCCGACCTCAGCAGCCTCCTCGAGAGCGAATCGGACCCGGAGACCCGCTCTTACGCCGAGTCGGAGCTGACCGGACTTCGCGCCCAGTTCGAAGCGATGAAGACCGAGCTCGAGGACCTCGTGACGGCGGGGGACTCGATCACCCGCGGGGGCCTCATCATGGAAATCCGGGCCGGGACCGGCGGCGATGAAGCCGCCCTGTTCGCCGGCGACCTCTACAACATGTATTCGCGGTACGTCGACGCCCGCGGCTGGAAGCAGGAAATCCTCGACGCGAGCCCTTCCGAAATGGGAGGATTCAAGGAAGTCATCTTCTCGATCACCGGGGAGGGGGCGTACCACGCACTCCAGTTCGAGAGCGGCGGACATCGCGTGCAGCGCGTCCCGGCGACCGAGACCCAGGGCCGGATTCACACCAGTGCGGCGACCGTGGCCGTCCTGCCGGAGGCCGAAGAGGTCGACATCGAGATCAACGACAAGGACCTCGTGATCGAGACGATGCGGGCCGGCGGCCCGGGGGGGCAGAAGGTCAACAAGATCGAGAGTGCCGTCCGGATCACGCACGTCCCGACCGGGATCGCCGTGAAGTGCCAGGACGAGAAGAGCCAGCACAAGAACCGGGCCTAGGCGATGCGGATGCTCCGCAGCCGGATGCTGGAAGCGGAGCAGAACAAGGCCCATCAGGCCCGGGCCAGCGCTCGCCGGACGCTGATCGGCTCCGGGGACCGGAGCGAGCGGATCCGGACGTACAACTTTCCGCAGTCGCGGGTCACCGACCACCGGATCGGACTTACGCTCCACAAGCTCGATGCGATCATGCAGGGGGATCTCGACGACCTGGGCAAGGCCCTCGTCGAGTTCGATCGGCAGGAGCGTCTGCGCGGGGTCGCGACGGAGGGCTGAATCCGCGGGAAGAACTCCGGATCGATCGGGCGCTGAAGACTCGGGACTTCGGGATTCACAGATCGTTCCAGGCCTCCTCTGTTTCGGGCGGACGTCTGCCGATTGAGACACAATCCATCCTTGTTTCTTATTTCTCCGATCAGACCTCCGCCGCTACACCGGTCCGGAACCCCTCGGCTAGAATTCCTCGTATCTCCAGAGAGTCAAAAGGTTTCGCATGGCCCCGCGGATCGAGCTGTTTCCCAACGTCATCGAGATGAACCACGCCGCCCGCCGGCGGATGGGCTGCTGTGTCTACCTCGTGCACTCCGGTGACGACTGGATGCTGATCGACGTCGGGTATCAGGACACGCTCGACGACATCCTCGCCCTCATCCGGCAGATGGATTTTCGACTGGCGAACTGCCGCTACCTCGTCGCGACGCACGCTGACGTCGACCACATCCAGGGACTGAAGCGGGCCAAGGAAATCATGCCGCAGGCGCAGGTCGTCGGCCACAAGCAGGCGGCGGAGCTCCTCAAGACCGGCGAACGGATCATGACCTACGCCGAGATCACGGCGCAGGGAATCTCGATCGACCTGCCGCAGGTCACCCTCGACGCGACGATCGACGAGGGAGATGTCCTCACGCTCGGCGATCTCAAGCTCGACGTCTGGCACACCCCGGGCCAGGCGCCGGCCCAGCTCTCGTGCCGGATGGGTAACCTCCTCTTCTCGGGCGACAACATCTCCCGCGACGGCTGCGTCGGCAACATCGACGCCCACCACGGCTCGGACC
>JAEYWB010000570.1 GCA_023429275.1 Planctomycetota bacterium | reverse complement strand
TCCTGAGGGAGGAAAGGGAACCATTGTGAGCGTCCGGGGGTGCGGTGGCAACGCGGGGACGCGAATCGGAGGACTCGCCGGGGGAAACGTCAGTTCGCCACGACTTTTGCGATCTGATCGGTTTTCTCCGCGGCTTCCAGAAAGGCCGTGCATTTCAGGACGTCGCTGCTGGACAGTCAGGTTTTCGACGCCCATAGTGGCCCCCCTCGTGGGCGACCTCGCCCCGCCCTTCCCGATCCTTGCGGCCTCGGAATGAGTCCGATGGTGCAGCGTTCGGGGCGGACGACATGAGTTGAGCGGAACAATGCCTGAGTTGAAGTCTTGCGGCGTGCTGATCGTCAGGGGATCTCCGGTCAAGGAGTTCCTCCTGATGAAGCATCCCAAACGCTGGGACCTCCCCAAGGGGCACATCGACGACGGGGAAACCGAGGTGGAATGCGCGCTTCGGGAGATGTGGGAAGAACCCGGGATTTCTAAAGATGCGGTCGAACTCGACCGGGGGTTCCGCTACGAGCAGGAGTACTACGTCAAGTACGTCAGGACCGACGGCAAGAAGTCGCTGAAGAAGCTGATCATCTTCCTGGGGCGGATCGAGGGGGAAGTCAAAATCAAGCCGACGGAGCACGACGGCTATAAGTGGTTTCCCTGGAAGCCTCCGCACCGGCTCCAGAAGTTTACGATCGATCCCCTTCTGGCGGCGGTGGAGAAGTACCTGAAGCCGAAAGCCTAGTGCTTTGTCACACGAAGGATTTCGGGTTGCGTCCATCAGCCGGCGGGCGCTAGCCCCCGGTTCGAACCGGACACTGGCGCGTTCCGGCTAATCTCGGCTAATCTAACGGACCCCAAGTCCTGGCTGTGCCAAAACTCTAGACCGGCGATGGGGGCGGATCCTCGGAAGCGGCCGAACCGGTCCGCCTGTGTCCATTGGCGGCCCGGATTCGGTCGGCAGAAATCGCCGGAAACCGGTCTGGACACGCTTTCCTTGAGACGGTTCAATCCGGCCGTTTCCGCCGACCGGAAGTGCGCCGACAGAGCCTGGCTTTTGTCAAAAGGCGTTTTCTGCTCGTCGTGACCTCCCACTCAACTCGTCCGAAAGAGCGTGGGAGTGACATCGGGAATGGATTCCCGATGCAAAGGTTGTCGCGAGGAATGGACTCATGCCGCGAATCCACTGGGCACGAACTGGAGCAGTTCTGTCGGCTCTTGCGATGACCGGCTGCCACGGGCCGGGTTACTCTCCGTATTCTGGCGGATACTCAAGTCCTTACAGTTCAGGCCCTTATGGCGGGTACGGCCAGCCGTACATGCAGCCTTACGGGCAGCCGATCCAGACGATGACGCCTGGCCCGAGCTATGTTCCGGGGACGACCATCCCCCCGGGCGGCTACGCGCCGGCGGGGGTATCGCCCGGGCTCCAGCCGTCGCCGGATAGTACGTTCCGTCCGGGGCCCACCTCCGGCCTGACGCCGGTTGGCGAACCGGCCGGCTCCGCGCCCCCCTACAACCCGCCGCCGGATATGGGCGGGAATCGGGCGGTCCCGCTTCCTCAGGACTCGGTCAATTTCCAGCCTCCCGTTCAGCTCGATCCTCTCGGGGCTCCGCTCCGGCCGGTTGCGCCGCTCTCTCCCCTGGCGGAAGGGAATGGTCTGCAGCCGGTCTCGGGAACCGGCGCATCGCCCTGGGCACGTGAGACCAATCCGGCCTTCCAGCCCGCCGTCGGGGACAACGGGGAGCCGATCAAGGCGAACAAGCCGATCATTCCGATCGGCGAAGGGACCGCTCCGTTTGCGTACGATGCCGAGAACTATCGCTGGATGCGCGGCGTCGTCAGCTACGAGAAGCGGGACGGCTACTGGAGCCTCGTCTACAGCGACGCCCCTGACGAGGCGGACGAACTCGCTGGCTGCGTCACCCTCGCGGACCAGGCTCAGCTCCAGGGGGTGGGGGATGGCGAGATCATCCTCGTCACCGGCGAGTTTTCGACGACCGACATCGATTCTCGGGGCAAGCCGATCTACGTGGTCCGGAACATGACCCGTCACGGGAAGTCGGAGTTCGCGTCTCGCGAACCGCAGTGAGACCCCGTCCGATCGACACGAATGTGCCGGCTCGGCGAGGTTCAGGCGTCGGATAATTTCTGCTCCGGATGAATCGGGTCTCCGCGAACAGTCCAGGCCCTTGCCAGGCTCTGTTCCGTGTCGCCTGCTCTTAATGGCTTTGAGCCGGTCGATTCGGCAATCGCGCGTCCTCCGGGAAACGCTCGAAAGAGCGTCTTTTCGCCGGGCTCGGTGCTTTGCCACGACTCGCGGGCAGTCTGTAGCGGTCGGAACGCTCCTTCCGATGACTCTGGGCCTGATTGGTAAGGTCTGTCGTTTCTTCATACGGCGCAGGAAGTTGTTGACTTGACTAGCGCGCCACGTACACTGAATTGAACACTGGGTGAAGGTTGCGCGGTCGTGCCGGTCATGCTCTTTGCAGTGACCCGTCCGACCTCGATCAAGCCCGCGATCTCGACGGCCGAAAGGTAGAGAGATTCCGTGTCCCAAGGCCGGGACGGTGCATCGAGTCGCAACGGCGTGTTGCGGAAGTCATTCCTCGTCCACTTCCTGCTGACAGCCACTCCCGACAGAGGCGTTCGAAATGGCAGCCCCGTCCAAGAAGCCAGAACCGATTCACTTCATCGCGATCATCTTCTTCGTGATCGCCGCCATCTGTGCGGGTGGCTGGTACATGGTCTTCAAGGAGATGCGGGTCGCGCAGGCCCAGCGGAAGACGGCTGACGATGCCCGGGCTGCTGCCCAGGGCGCCGCCGACCGGTCTGCTGCGGACATTCAGGAACTCAAGACCCTCCTCGGAAATGCCCAGCCGGAAGTCGGCTCGATGGCCGATACGGCGAAGCCGAATACGGTCATCACCGACATCGTGGCCCTGCTCAAGAGGACGAGCTCGCTCTCGCCGGAGAACAACCCGGCCGCGGCGACGAACGTCACGCTGGCCACCAACGACTTCGCGGCGAAGCTCGCCTCGCTCTACGCCGAAGTGACGAAGCTCCGCAAGGAGAAGGAAGACCTCAATCAGCAGCTTCAGGCGGTCAACGGCCAGGCGCAGACCCGCGTCCAGGAACACGACGACGCCAAGAAGAAGGCGGAAGCGGACATCCAGATGCTGATCGTGCAGAAGGAAGAGCAGATCAAGCAGAAGGACATGGAGATCACGAAGACCGAAGAAGATCTCCGCCGTGAACGGGTCGAGAAGGAAGAGCTCCGCGAAGAACTCCAGCGGACGAAGGACGACTACGAAAAGCGGATCACCACGCTGAAGGCGACCGTCAACTTCTACCGCAAGTCTCTGCAGGACGTCCTCGACCCGAACTTTGAAGTCGCCGACGGCAAGATCCGCAGCGTCGATCCCGAAAATCACCTCGCCTGGATCAACCTCGGCTCGCTCGACAACCTCCGCCCGCAGACGAGCTTCTCGGTCTACGTGAAGGACAACTCGGGGCTCTCGCGGTCGGTCAAGGACATCAAGGCGAAGATCGAGGTCACCGAGATCCTCGGACCGCACCTCGCCAAGGCCCGCATCATCTCGGAAGACCTCCGCCGCCCGATCGCCGAAGAAGACCCGATCTACTCGCCGATCTGGCATCACGGTCAGGCTCAGTGGTTCTCGTTCGTCGGGATGATCGATTTCGACGGTGATGGGACCTATGACCGCAAGATGCTCGAAGACCGCCTCAAGGGGGCGAACGCCGGTGTGGAAGTCCTTGTCAACGAACAGGGGATCCGCGAACCCGCCGATGCGAAGCTGACCCCGAAGACGAAGTTCCTCGTCGTCGGACCGCTCGGCGATCCGACGCTCTTCCCCGGCCAGGCCGAGCGGCAGGAGCAGATCCGCCGGACCCTCGCCGAGCACAAGGCGCTCGTCGACGAAGCGACCGAGAACGGCGTCCGCGTCATCAATCTCCAGGACTTCCTCGCCATGATGGGGATTGAGCCGCAGATGCGGCTCTTCCGCCCGGGCGATAACCGCCCCTTCACCCTCAAGGCCGGTGCCCGCAGCACGGGTGTCAACGACACCTTGGGCGACCGGTCGTCGGGTGGGGCGGTCTCGGGCAAGTACACGCCGGATCGCGTCAATGCCCAGAAGGAGTCCACCGGCACGACCAGCGGCCGCTTCAAGTAATCCTCAGAACTGATCGAAGGGGGCGATTCGTCGCCCCCTTTTTGTTTTCTGGGGCTCCCCTTTTCCGTCTCCCGCGCCACGGATGGTCTGAATGCGGCCGGTCGCCCCAGCTTCAGTCCCCTCCCTCCGAAGGCCGGTCCGGGTTGAAGTTCTCGGAAGCGGCTCGGCCGTCCTCCGCTCCGTCCTGGACGAGTTCGCGGCAGAGATGGAACTCGTCGACGGGAGCGCCCTCGCGCCGCCGGACATCGTTCTCGTGCCGGTTCCCCACCCGGATGCGCCGGGGCTGGAAAGCCTCCCGGCGATCGTGAGCGGGCGGCCGGGTGCGCGGCTCCTCCTCGTCACCGGAGCCTGGTGTGGGAGTGCGCTCCGTACCCGTCGGTTCGATTTCGGGGGGCTCTGGGTCGACGAAGAGTCGCTGGCGAGCCGGCTCAGTCTCGAACTCGCCGCACTCCGGGGAGAGCCTGTGGGTGGCCCGCTTCCCGCGACGGCGGACCGGACTGAGGTGTTCGCTTCGGAATCGTCTCCCCTCGTCCAGCTCCCGTCCTGCCGCGTGGGGCTCGACTCCTCCGACCCGGCATTCCGCGGATTTTGTCGGGACGAACTCACGTCCTGCGGCGCTACGGTCGTTCCCTGGGACGGGACTCCTGAGGTGTCGCTCGATACGCTCGTCATCGATGTCGATCCGTTGGAGGGTCGCCACCCACTCCTTCAGGAGCCGACCCCGCCATGCCCGCTGCTGATTCTGACCTCGACCCCGTGGCGGCTCGACGATCTCGTGGTCTCTCAGCGTTACCGGGTCGTCTCGAAGCTCGCCGGAGGGGGCGAATGGGCCCGGGCTCTCGCGGCCTTGCTCTCCCCTTCGTCCTGACGCTCGTCCTCGCCGGATGCGCCGAAAAGCCTGCCGCGCCGACGTTGCCCGCTCCGGTCGAGGCCGCGTCGGCCGAGCCAGCCCCCGGGTTGCAGCTCAGCGACGATCGAAAGGCCGCGACGGCCGCACTCCTGCTTGGAAGCCAGCTTTCCGAGCTTCCTGCCGAGGTGACCGAGCTTCGGATCGCCGACTTTCGGGGAGAGCCGGAATCTCTCCGGGCTCTCACCGCGCTGCCTGGGCTCAAGCTGCTGCACATCGGCGGAGACATCTCGGACGCCCATCTGGCCGAAGTGGGGGAGCTCTCAGCGCTGAAGACGCTGAATCTCTCGCGGTCTTCGGTGACCGACAAGGGGCTTGCCGGGCTGAAACAGCTGAAGGAGCTGACCCTCCTTCGCATGGCGAGCCCTGCCGTGACCGACGACGGGATGGCTCACATCGCTGAGCTCAAGTCGCTCCGCCGGCTGCACCTGGTCGATGTCCATGTCACCGTCCGCGGGATCGACATTCTCGCCCGGATGACCTGGCTCGAATCGTTCTATCTCGACGGAAGCCGGGCGTCGGACGAATCGCTGTACCGGCTGATCAAGGCGATCCCGGGACTCCATTTTCACCGGGACCAGCTTCACCTTCCGAAGGACCCGAACGCGGATCCGTGAGCCCGCGTTCCGCCGTGGGTGGTCGTCCTCGGCCAAGAAGCCAGGTCTGCCGGCTGGCCCGGTCGCGACATTGATTTTGCATATGAGGTCGCTGAGGACGCAGAGTTCCCTCCGAGTCCTCTGTGCCCTCGGTGGCAAGAATCTTTTGACGCACCTTCTCAACGGAGCCACATCGCGACGGTCTCTTGTTCAGATCGTCAGCCGCCGGTCGCGGGCGGTCACTTCCCATTCGCCGATGACCTTTCCGCCCGACGCCACGTAGGCGAAGCGGTGAACCGCCGACGTGGGGCAGATGTGCTTCGGAATGGCAAACGTCCAGTCTCCGGGAGTCCAGCGGGACGCCTCGGGGGTTTCGACGACGAGGTGCTCCTCGTTGTGGAGGACCTGCACCGCGTCCGGGAGGTCCGGGAGGACGAGCCGCTGGCCCATCGGAGGATCGGAGGCGATCGCCTTGTTGCCGACGTCGAAGGTGACGCGGGTCGGCGTCGGACGGCTGATGACCCGGGTCAGGACGAGGGCCGATGGGGTGAAACACTGCATTTCCGGATACTTGTCGTAGCCGGCGTCATGCAGGACGCAGGTCCCCGGGCTCAGTTCCATGCCGGGGATCCCTTCGATGCGCGCGTAGACTCCGAACTGAGGCGAACCGCCGCAGACGACCGACGGAACGGGCAGTCCCTCCGCCAGCAGGGCGGCGCGGAAGGCGAGGACTTCACCCCATGTCTTGCGGATGACGGCATCCCGGGCTTCGAACGCGGGCTCGATGATGTGACCGTCGTAAACATGAAGTCCCGCGGGAGTCAGGCTCGCGGTCCGGCAGATCTCGGCGTAGAGGGCCTTCGCCTCAGGGCTCAGCGGCATCCCGGTCCGGTCGCGCCCCGGGTTGATCTCGAGGTAGACGCCGACCCGGGCCCCGCCCGCGGCCATGGCCGCACCGAGTTCGCGGAGAGGCTTGGGATGGTCGGTGATGACGGAGAACCGCGTTTCGGGAAATTTCTTGACCAGAGCCAGGACGCGGCCGATGTTCGGGCCGACGATCGGATAGGAGATCATGACGTCGGGCACGCCGACGACGGCCAGCATTTCCGCCTCGGCAATGGTGGCCGCCTTGTGCTTGGTGATTCCCAGATCGAGCTCGAGTTTTGTGACCTCGGCCATCTTGTGGGTCTTGCAGTGAGGCCGCAGCCGGGCAACGCCGCCGGCCATTTCGATCATCCGCTGGATGTTCTGAACGACCAGATCCTTGAAGACGATGAGGCCGGGGCTGAGAAGCTGTGAAACGTCTGCGAGGTGGTAACGTGGATCCATGACGGCAGAAGTCCTGCGAACGGGAGAGCGAGCATCGAGACCGTAAACGAGCGAGGCGAACAACGCCAGCGAGCGTCATGCGGCAGTTCCAGTCGTCATCCGCTCGACGCAATTCGCGAGTCAAGGATGGACTCCCCTCCAATCCTCCAATGTGCCGAACGCTTCTTCATCGACGACCGTTTTCCGTTCCGCGTATGATCTGGTGGTCAAGTTTCGAATCGACAGAACTTCGGTGCGGTGGGGCTCGTCATGCGGCAGCGATCTCGAACCTGGCGTTGGGCGACGGTCCTCTTCACGCTCCTCCTCCCTCCCCTGCTCCAGGCCGATCAGAAGGACGATGTCGACAACGCCATCGCCCGCGCTCTCGACTACATCAAGTCGCAGCAGCTTCCCAACGGCGCCTGGCGGGCGGAGGGGCACGGCGAATCAACCGGAATCACCGGCCTGGCCGTGATGGCCTTCATGGCGGCGGGCCATACCCCCGGTGAAGGGCCTTACGGCGAGACGATCGACAAGGGAATTCGCTGGGTGCTCAAGCATCAGGAAGCGAACGGGATGCTGATCGCCAAGCGGAGCCACGGTCCGATGTACGACCATGGTATCGCGACGCTGATGCTGGCCGAATGCCTCGGCATGGTCGACGGGGAGATGGCCACGGACGTCAAGAAGGGACTCGAGAAGGCGATCCGGCTGATCCTCGAGTCACAGGTCGTCCACAAGGACCGCCGCCACGAAGGGGGCTGGCGCTACCAGGTCGAAAGCCGTGACAGCGACCTCAGTGTGACCGGCTGGCAGGTTCTGGCGCTCCGGGCGGCGAAGGACGTCGGCTGCGACGTTCCGGCCGAGGCGATCGACGCGGCGGTCGAGTACGTCCGGAACTGCGCGACGCCCGACAACAAGGGATTCGGCTACCAGCCCGGCAGCGGCGCGACGCCGACCTTGACCGGGACGGGAATCACGTGTCTCGAGGTCTGCGGCAAGCACGAGTCCCGCGAGGCGGTCGGCGGGGCGAAGGCGCTGCTCGAGAATCAGCTCCGGCATGACAGCCAGTACTTCTACTACGGCGTCTATTACACCGGAGTCGGGATGTTCAAGATGGGGGGGGATTACGCCGACAAGATGCACGCCCGCCTCTGCAAGCTGCTTCTCGAGACGCAGGATGCCGAGGGATCGTGGTCTCCGCGGCACGGCGGGGAACGGGAGGCGGGGAAGGTGTACTGCACGGCCATGGCGGTCCTGGGGCTCGCGATCGAGTACCGCTACCTGCCGATCTATCAGCGATGAGGACGTCGCGCGTCCTCGTGAACCGCGGAATTTACCCGGTTCTCCTTCCGATTGTCCCCACGCGGAGCGTATCGCCCCCGTACTAACGTCGAAACCGGTCTCTTCCCCCCGCGACGGACAGCCTTCGAGATTCATGTTCTGGACTGGCCCACTGAGCCTGATGTCCCGCGCTGTGCGAAACGACGCGCTGTCGTGGAAGTGGCACGCCGTCCGGTTCGCGAGCGCGGCGTTTCTGCTGCTCCTCCTGATTCAGGCCCAGGTCATGACCCTCGGACGGGGAGCGTCCGGGCGGACCTTCTTCGAGTTCATTGCCCACCTCAATTTCTGGCTGATGACCCTGATCGGTCTCGGCTTCTTCCCCTCCGTCATCACGGAGGAGAAGGAAGAGGGGACCCTTCCGCTGCTGATTCTTTCGGGGATGCCCGGGGTCTCGATCCTGCTGGCGAAGGCGGGGGGAAGGCTCTGGTCGATCCTTCTCATTTTTCTCGCTCAGCTCCCGTTTTCCCTGCTCGCCCTGATGCTCGGGGGGCTGACGGCGGCTCAGGTTCTCGCGGTCTGGTTCGGCCTCGGGTGCTATCTCGCGGCTCTCGCGGGGATGGGGGTCGTCTGGTCGGTGGTGTCCCGCGAGGGGTACCGGGCTTCGCGGGGAATGATCCTCTCGGTTGTCCTCCTGAACTGGATCGAGCCGATCGTGCGGGCTGTCGTCGCCTGGCTGAGGGAACTGAAGGTCCTCGGCGTCGCGGCTCCCACGCCTCCTTTCGCCGCCGCACTGGAAAACATCGGGCGGGCCATCTCGATTCAGGAGCGGATCCGTCTTACGCTCGCGAGCGAGGCGAACGTCCGGTTCCTGCAGTCGCAGTCGCTCGTTCATTTTGCGATCGGCCTGGTGTCGTTCCTGCTCGCGGTGGCGCTCTTTCGGCGTGCGACGGAGTACGCTCACGAGCCGATCGTTCGGCCGTTCGGCCTCGCCCGGGCCCGGTCCCACCGTCCGACGCGCCGTCCCTGGGGTGACCCGCTCGCCTGGAAGGAGTTTCAGTTTCTCGCTTCGGGGTTCCCCGGCTTTGCCCTCCAGAGCCTCGTGCTCGCCATCGTGCTCGCGCTCGCCTTTCGCTTCGATGAGATCGTCGCTCGGTATCTCCACGTCACCGCTCCCCAGTTCGCCGTCACGGGGCTGGTCGCGCTGGCCCTGAGCGAACTGGCCTATGTCGCCAACCGCACCCTCTCCTGGGAGGCGAGGGCCGGAACTCTCTCGACCCTGGCGATGCTTCCCCGGCCCCTCGTGGGGACTCTCCTTTCGAAGCTGCTGGGCGGGCTGATGGGAGCGGCTCCACCGCTCGTGGCGCTGGCATTCATCGGGAGTTTCTGCGACCTCGGACTGCTGCTGCCCAAAGCGGGGATGTGGGACTTCCTTTCCCTCGGCGCGGTGGTTCTGGCGTTTCTCCACCTGATCGCTCTCTACTCGCTCTTCCACCCGTGGGCGGCCATTCCCCTGGCGATCGGAACGCTGCTTCTCTCCGGGGCGCTGCTGCTGCCGTTCGTGGGGCTGACCAGTTACGCCTTCGCCGGGATGAATTACGAGTCGTTCGCGAGCGTCGTCGTGGTCTACTTTGCGGCGATCGCGACTCTGGGCATGCAGGTCGCCATCGTCCTGAAGGTCCGCCATCTGGCAGGGTCATGAGCCTCCTGCGGATTGCGCGGGGGCGTTTTCGCCGTCGTGGTGCCACGGGGAAGTTCATCTTCCGCGCGGTTGCGACGAGCGAAATGTTCGTTTAGCGTGGCCCGGATCGATGCTGTCGGAACCAGGGTCGCCAGCCTGTGGTTTCGACTCTGCCTTGGGTTAAAAACTATGTCGCACTCCGCGCCCGCGGCGACTGAAGAACTGAACCGACCCGGATTCGAGTCCCCGTATCCCGGGGTCGTAGCGATGCCCCGTTGGGACGTCGCGGAACTGCCTGATGCGCCCGTCTTCCGATGGCGACAGATCGGGGCTTTCCTCGGTCCCGCCATCGTCATGGCGGCCGCCGCCATCGGCGGAGGGGAGTGGCTGACCGGCCCGGTCAACGCGGCCCGCTACGGGGGATCGCTCTTCTGGCTTTGCACGCTGAGCATTCTCGGCCAGGTCATCTACAACATCGAGATCTGCCGCTACACGCTCTACACGGGCGAGCCGATCTTCACCGGGAAATTCCGGATCCCCCCGAGCCCGTGGTTCTGGGTGTTCCTGTACCTGCTGGTCGACTTCGGCTCCCTGCTGCCGTATCTCGCCCGTAATGCGGCCGTTCCGCTCTCGGCGATGTTCCTGGGGCATCTTCCCAACCAGTCCGGGAGCGCGCCGGTCCTGGCGACGATCGCGGGCTACGTCTTCACGGAGAAGAGCCTTGTCACCGTCCTCGGGGTGCTCGTCTTCATGTCGGTCTTCATTCCGCTGTCCGTTGGCGGGAAGATCTACAACTCGATGCGGGCCCTGATGACGTTCAAGCTGTTCTACGTCTTCTCGCTGCTCGTCTTCCTGGCGGTCTGCTACTCAACCTGGGGGACCTGGAAGGAAATCCTCAGCGGGTTCGTCAAGTTCGGCAACCTTCCCTGCTACGCCATCGAGGACACGAACCGGAACGGGATCCGTGACAACGGCGAGGAGGAGCACGGGGCGAACGTCGACAACTTCTTCTTCGCGATGAGCGAGGGCCGGCCTCTGCGGCCGATGGACATGAGCCTGATCGGCTTCATCATCACGATGGCGGCGATCTCGGGGAACGGCGGGCTCACGAATACTCCCCTCAGCAACTACACCCGCGATCAGGGGTGGGGAATGGGGGCGCACGTCGGGGCGATCCCCAGCATGGTCGGCGGTCACGAGATCGAACTCTCGCACGTCGGGGCGGTGTTCGACGTCAACGACAAGACGCTCCCCCGCTGGAAACGCTGGCTGTGGCACGTGAAGCGGGAACAATGGTTCCTGTGGCTTCCCGCCTGCTTCGTCGGCATCGCCCTGCCGAGCATGCTGTCGATCCAGTTCCTGCAGCGGGGGATGGTGATCGACAAGGACCAGGCGGCCGGGATCACCGCGGACAAGGTCAGCGAGGCGGTCGGGGTCTCCTTCGGCTCCGGCATGGGGACGACGTTCTGGTACCTGATGCTGTTCTGCGGCTTCCTCGTCCTGGGGACCAGCATGGCCTCGACCGCCGACGGAGTGCTCCGGCGGTGGGTCGACGTCTTCTGGACCGCCAGCCCCCGGCTCCGGCAGTGGGACTGCAAGGACATCCGGAAGCTCTACTTCGGCGTCCTGTGCGTCTACGTGGCGCTCGGCACGGTGATGCTGACCCTCGTGAGCAGCTCAAAACTCGTGGAGTGGACGGGGATCCTTTACAACTTTGCTCTCGGGGTGAGCTGCTTCCACACCGTTGTGGTCAACTCCGTGCTTCTTCCGACGGCGATCCGTCCGCGGGTGGGGACGCGAATTGCCCTCATCGTCGCGGGAGTCTTCTTCACCTCGATCGCGGTCCTGTCGGCGTACGAGCCGGTCAAGAAGCTGCTCAATCCGCCGCCAGTCGCGGCGTC
Organism: Planctomycetota bacterium; assembly: GCA_023429275.1. Taxonomy (GTDB): domain Bacteria; phylum Planctomycetota; class Planctomycetia; order Planctomycetales; family Planctomycetaceae; genus Planctomyces_A. Next base: position 28 of record JAEYWB010000570.1, on the reverse strand, counting down.
GACGGCCACAGTCCCGGCTTCGAAGTGA
>JAEYWB010000505.1 GCA_023429275.1 Planctomycetota bacterium | reverse complement strand
GATCGACCTGGAATTTTTCACTTTGAGACATGAAGGAAAAGCCCGAGGACGAACGCGCCGATGCCAATCACTGTGCCGAGTCTCACGCGGCGATTCAATCGTGATCGAACTGATGCCGGTGAACCGGGAGACACAGGTCGTTGCCACAGAGTTCACGGAGGAGACCGAGAACCGCCCGACGAGAACTGTTCGCTTCGTGCGAGTCGAAAGAGGCTCTCGCCCCTGCAGAGAACTCTCTGCGCCCTTCTGTGGCCGAGACAATTCGTCAGGGCCCCGTCAGCTCGCGGTTGTCGATCAGGCGGGTCGAGCCGACGCGGGCGGCGATCAGCGCGACCATCTTCGGCCGGGGGGTCGAGAGCCGCTCGAGCGTGTCGGCGTCGGCGATGACGGCGTAGTCGACCTGGACGCCCGGCTGCGACTCGAGATGCGATCGCATCGCCCCTTCGACGGCGGTGATGTCCGTGGTCTTCTCGACCTCGACCTTCGTCCGCGCGATCTCAAGCGCCTGGAACAGGCAGAGCGCCGTCTTCCGGTCCTTGGCATTGAGGTAAACGTTGCGGCTGCTCATCGCGAGACCATCGGTCTCGCGGAGCGTCGGGCAGATCGCCATCTCGATCGGCAGGTCGAGGTCCCGGACCATCTTTCGAAGGATCGTCTGCTGCTGGTAGTCCTTTGCGCCGAAGCAGGCGACATCGGGCCGCACGATGTTGAAGAGCTTCAGGACGATCGTCGTCACCCCGCGGAAGTGGGTCGGGCGGAACTCTCCCTCGAGGACCTTCGACATCCCGTCGACTGTGACCCAGGTGTCGTATCCATCCGGGTACAGAGTCGTCACATCCGGCATGTAGACGACGTTCACCCCCGCCTGCCGGCAGAGCTGCAGGTCCTGCTCGATCGGCCGCGGGTACTTGGCGAGGTCTTCCGTCGGCGCGAACTGCGTCGGGTTCACGAAGATCGTCAGAACGTGGAAGCCGGCGCGGCGGCGGGATTCCGCGACGAGACTCATGTGCCCGGGGTGCAGGGCGCCCATCGTCGGAACGCAGCCGATCCGGTGCCCCTGGCCGCGCGCGGCGGCAACCATCCGCCGCAGCTCGGCGATATCGTTCGTGACCGTGAACCCTTCCGAATGCATTGCGATCTCCCGATGCGTCGTCGGCCGCGAGATGTCCGCCGGACGCGAAGGAATAGTAACGCGGCGCCTTTCTCTCCGCTCGACGCTCAACAGACCCCCTCCGCGCTTTCCGACGGAACGACGTCCGTTTAGTCTGTCGGTTTGGTTTCGCTCCGGAGCTCCCCTCGTGCCGCACGATATCTACGAAAGCCCCCTCAACACGCGTTACGCCTCGCGCGAGATGAGCGCCATCTGGTCCGACCAGCGGAAGCACTCGACCTGGCGGCGGCTGTGGGTCGTCCTCGCGGAATGCCAGCGGGAGCTGGGCCTCCCGATCACAGAGCAGCAGATCGCCGAGCTCAAGGCCTCCGTCGACAACATCGACTTTGCCCGGGCCGCCCACCACGAGAAGATCCGCCGTCACGACGTCATGGCGCACGTCGAGACCTACAAGGAGCTCTGCCCGACCGCCGGCGGGATCATCCACCTCGGTGCGACCTCGTGTTACGTCACCGACAACACCGAGCTGATCCAGATGCGGGACGGCCTGCGGCTGATCCAGTCGCGGCTCGTGCAGGTAATCGACCGCCTCGCCCGGTTCGCCGCGGAGTACCGGGCTCTCCCGTGCCTCGGCTTCACGCACCTCCAGCCCGCCCAGCCGACGACCGTCGGCAAGCGGGCGACGCTCTGGTGTCACGATCTCGCGCTCGACCTCGAAGAGATCGAGCATCGCCTCGCCAGCCTCAAGTTCCGCGGCGCCAAGGGGACGACCGGAACGCAGGCGACGTTCCTGCACCTGTTCGATGGCGACCACGCCAAGTGCGAACGGCTCGACCAGATGGTCGCCGAGCGGATGGGCTTCCCGAGCTCCTACCCGGTGACCGGCCAGACCTACTCGCGCAAGATTGACGCCCAGGTGATGGCGACGCTGTCGGGGATCGGCCAGTCGGCCCACAAGGCCGGAAGCGACCTGCGGATCCTGCAGAGCCTCAAGGAGATCGAGGAGCCGTTCGAGTCGGGCCAGATCGGCTCATCGGCGATGGCGTACAAGCGGAACCCGATGCGGTCCGAGCGGATGTGCGCTCTCGCGCGGTTCGCGATGTCGCTCACGGCGAACGCCGAGCAGACGCAGGCGACGCAGTGGCTCGAGCGGACCCTCGACGACAGTGCGAACCGCCGCCTCGCGATCGCCCAGTCCTTCCTGGCGACAGACGCGACGCTGATCGTCTATCGCAACGTCACGGACGGGCTCGTCGTCTATCCCAAGGTCATCGAGAGACGTCTGAACGATGAGCTCCCCTTCATGGCGACCGAAGAGATCATGATGGCGGGGGTTCAGCAGGGTGGCGACCGGCAGGAGCTCCATGAGCGGATCCGCGTTCACAGCCATGCCGCCGCGCGTGAGGTGAAGGAGTTCGGTCGGTCGAACGACCTGATCAGCCGTCTGAAAGAGGACCCGGCGTTCGCGAAGGTCGACATGGACCGCATGCTCGACGGCAA